>NZ_JBHWVJ010000007.1:0-129486 GCF_042736725.1 Streptomyces sp. NPDC060028
GGCCGGAGCCGGACGCCGTGGCGGCGCGGGCCGCGGCGCGCCGGGCCGGGACTCCGTACGCGGCGGTCAGGCGCGGGTCCTCGGCGGCGGCGGGCTGTGCGACGCGCCGCTCGCCGCTTGGCCGGGCCGCGGTCCAGGAGCCGGTGAGCACGGCCCACTCCCCGCTCGCGCGGCGGGCGTCGATGCCGGCCTTGCGCCCGGCGGTCATCCCGCGGGCCCACTCGGGCAGCGGTGCCTGGGCGCCGGGCAGCCCGCCGGGGCCGAGCCGTGCCTCTACGAGCCGGCGGTGCAGGTGGCGGGCGTCGCCGGGGCGCTCCTCGGGGCACTTGGCGAGGAGCTCCAGGACCATCTCGTCGAAGTAGGCCGGCAGCTCCGGGCGGTGCTCGCGCGGCGGCACGGGGGCGGTGTCGCGGTGGCCGACCAGCACGGACCAGGAGTCGCCGAGGTCGAAGGGCGGGGCGCCGGTGGCGATCTCGTACAGGACGCAGCCGAGGGAGTAGAGGTCGCTGCGGTGGTCGACCTCGCCGCCCGCGATCTGCTCCGGCGACATGTAGTGCGGGGTGCCCATGGCCATGCCGCCGCCGGTGAGTTTGGCGGTGAAGCCGATGTCGTGGGCGAGCCGGGCGATGCCGAAGTCGCAGATCTTCACCGTGCCGTCGGTGAGCCGCATGATGTTGGCGGGCTTCAGGTCGCGGTGGACCACGCCTTGGTCGTGGGTGTAGCCGAGGGCCGCGGCCATCTGCTCGGCGATGTCGACGACCACGTCCACGGGGAGCGGGCGGGTCTCGTTGTCCTCCAGGAGCTGGCTGAGGTTGCGGCCTTCGAGGAGCTCCATGACGAGGTAGAGGGGGCCGCCGGCGGCGCTGTCGTCGCCGAAGTCGTGGACGACGGTGACACCGCGGTGCTGGAGGGAGGCGGCGACGCGGGCCTCGCGGCGGAAGCGTTCGCGCAGCACCTGGGTGAAGTGGGCGTCCTGATCGTGCCCGACGGGCTTGAGGCATTTGACGGCGACCTGGCGGCCGAGCGACTCGTCCCGGGCCCGCCACACCTCGCCCATGCCGCCGCGACCGATCAGATCGAGCGACCGGTACCGGCCCTGGATCAGTCTGGACTCCGCCATGTCTTGAAGCCGCCCCCGTGTGTCGTGCTAAGCCCTCCCCGGCCGGTCCAGTATGGCCGCTGATGTACGCAGTGTGTACGGCGAGGGGCGACTGCCGGGGCCCATGCGACGCATCGCTTTCAAGATGTGACCTGGAGGCAGCTGCCAGCGCAGACCTGCGGGAATGGCGCGCAGCAGGTGTCCGGTGAGGCGCAGGCGCCGGGTGATGCTCCGCGGGGCCGGTGCGGGTCGCCCGTACAGCTGGTGCGCGTAGGCCGGGAGTGATCCGTAGGCGAGGTCGGCGAGGGGGCGCCACAGCAGGTTTCGGCCAGGGACGAGGAGGGGATGGGTGGGCGGGCTGCGCAGGAAGTCGTCCACGGCGGCGGCGTCGGCGCCGGCGGCGAGGAGGGGGCGGACCTCGGCGAAGTAGGCGGCGAGCTGCGCGGTGTCGGCGGGCACGTCGGCCGGGTCGAGACCGACGAGTCGGGCGTTGGTCCGGTTCTCGTCCACGTAGCGGTCCGCCTGGGCGGGGGTGAGGGGGACCCCGGAGCGGCGCAGGACGTGCAGGAAGCTGTCGATCTGGGCGCAGTGGATCCACAGCAGCAGTTCGGGGTCGTCGACGGGGAAGCGCTCGCCGGTGGCGGGGTCGGTCGCGGTCAGCATCCGGTGGATCTTGCGGACGCGGGCGCCGGCGCGTTCGGCGGCGTCGGTGGTGCCGTAGGTGATGGTGCCGACGAAGTCGGCGGTGCGCATGAGCCGGCCCCAGGCGTCGCTGTGGAAGTCGCTGTTCTCCATGACCCCGCGGACGGCGCGGGGGTGCAGGGCCTGGAGGTAGAGGGCGCGGACTCCGGCGATCCACATCATCGGGTCGCCGTGGCACTGCCAGGTGACGGACGCGGGACCGTAGAGCCCGGGGTCGGGTGCGGCAAAGCGCCCGGGTCCGCTTTCTCGCGTCGGCTTCGTCCCGTTCATGGTCCCCCTGCTTCCCGGATGTCCGAGGCCGGGTCCGGCCAGTCCACCGCGTAGTGCTTCAGGCGCTCGTCCTCTCCCACCAGTCTCATCCCGGCCGCCGCCGTCGCGCGCTGCGAGGCGGCCCCCGGGACCGGCCGTCGTCGCGGCGGCGGATCTCGTACGCCCCGGCGGTGTCGGCCCGGGCGGGGTAGCCGGCGGCCCCGCCGGGGTTCGCGTCCGGCGCCTCGCGTCAGGGCTGCCGCTTCGCGGGCGCTCGTCGGGTGGAGGACGAGCCGGGCGGTGAGAGGCCTTCCATGGGCTGGAGTATCCCCGGATATGGGAGCCGCATACATCGGTCCGCTCTACTGCGGCTCGTGGGTCGTCGGCGGTTGCACCGGGGCCCCGCACGCGTCCCTCACCCCGTCCCTCACTGCGTCCCTCACTGCGTCCCTCACCCTCGAACAGGAATCAGGAACCACAACCATGGCGAACTTCAGCGTCGTACCCGGCGCGGCGGTGTCCGAGATCCTCGGCGACTCGCACAAGGACATCCTGCGCATCGTCGCCGAGACCTATGTGGCCCACGAGCAGGGGCAGTCGGTGAACCCCGACAGCTACTTCCTGCGCTTTCCCGAGAAGCCCAACGCGCGGGTGATCGCGCTGCCCTCCTACCTCGGCGGCGGCGTGGACACGATCGGCATGAAGTGGATCGCCAGCTTCCCCGACAACATCCGGCACGGCCTGCCGCGTGCCTCGGCCACCCTGCTCCTGAACGACTACGCCACCGGCTACCCGCTGGCGTGCCTGGAGGCGGCGAGCATCAGCGCCGCCCGTACGGCGGCCTCCGCGGCCGTCGCGGCCGCCGAACTGCTCGCCTCCGAGGAGCCGGTACGGGTCTCCTTCATCGGGGCCGGTGTCATCGCCCGTACCGTCCTCGACTACCTGGCCGCCCACGGCGTCCGGATCTCGGAGGTCCTGGTCCACGACCTGGACGCCACCAGCGCCGGACACCTCGGCGCGCACGCCGCCGCGCGCCTCGGGGTCCCCGTCGTCTCCGGAAGCCTGGACGAGGCGCTCGGCAGGGACCTGGTGGTCTTCGCCACGACGGCCGCCACGCCCTACGTGAGCGGCGACACCCCGCTGCGCGCAGGGCAGTTGCTCCTCAACGTCTCGCTGCGGGACCTGGCTCCCGAGCTGCTGCTGAAGACGAACAACGTGGTGGACGACATCGACCACTGCCTCAAGGCGCAGACCTCACCCCACCTGGCCGAACAGCTCACCGGCGGACGGGACTTCATCAACGGGACGCTGGGCGCCCTGCTCCAGGGCGAGGTCACCCTGGACCCGGGCCGGGCGACCGTCTTCTCCCCCTTCGGCCTCGGCATCCTCGACCTGGCCGTGGGCCACCACATCCTGGGCGAGGCCCGCCGGCGCGGCACCGCCGTCGACATCCCCGACTTCATCGGGGAGACCACGCGCTGGTAGCCGGTGCGGTCGCGACTCCCTCCGCGACTCCCTCCGCGGCCCCGTCCGCGGCCCCGTCCGCGGCCCCACCCACCCGACCGGACCGGGCACAGGATGTCGGGTCCGGCACAGTGGGCCCTTCCTAATGTGACTGATCGAAAGGGAAGGAGAACGGGGTGCTGGAGCGGCTGAACCAGGCCATGGACCACATCGAGTGCCACCTCGACCAGCGGATCGAGGTGTCCGACCTGGCGCGGATCGCGGTGACGTCGGAGTACCACTTGCGGCGGCTGTTCTCGGCGCTGGCGGGTGTGCCGCTGTCGGAGTACGTCCGGCGCAGGCGGCTGACGGTCGCGGGCGCCGAGGTGCTGGCCGGGGAGCGGACGCTGCTGGAGATCGCGGTGCGGTACGGCTACTCCTCCGGAGAGGCGTTCGCGCGGGCTTTCCGCGCGATGCACGGCGTCGGTCCCGGCGAGGTCAGGCGGGTCGGCGCGAGTCTGCAGTCCCAGCCCCGGATGTCCTTCCGCCTCATCGTCGAAGGGAGCAGCAGCATGCGGTACAGGGTCGTGGAGAAGGAGGAGTTCCGTGTGGTCGGCAGGAAGGCTCGGGTCCCTCTCGTGCACGAGGGGGTGAACCCGGCCATCGCCGCCTTCATCCAAGCCATCGACCAGGACACGCTGGGGCGCATCCACAGCCTGTCCGACCAGGAGCCGCGGGGCATCGTCTCGGTCAGCGACGATCTGGACGACAGCCGCGCCGAGGGGACCGAACTCGACTACTACCACGGGGTGGTGACGGGCGCCGCCGTGCCGCAGGACATGGACGCGCTGGACGTCCCGGCCGGGACGTGGGCCGTGTTCGAGAACGCCGGCCCGTTCCCGCAGACCCTCCAGCACCTGTGGCGGGACGTGTTCACGCAGTGGTTCCCGTCCAACCCGTACAGGAGCCGTCCGGGGCCCGAGATCCTGCGGATCCGGCTGTCGCAGGACGCGGCCGAGGCCGAGGCGGAGCTGTGGATCCCGGTGGAGCGGACCGCGCTCTGACCTACGCCGCAGTCAGGCATTCCCTGCCGCGAGGACCTCCTGGACGAGTGCCAACAGGTCCGGGATGGCCGGGTGCCCCGGGCCCTCGCGCCAGGCGAGGAGCACCGGTACGGTCGGCGCGTCCGCGAGCGGGCGGTAGACCAGCGAGGGGTGCATGTGGTTGCTCGGGGTGGCCGATGTGGAGATCCCGACGGCGCGGCCCGCGGCGATGGCGATGAGCCACTCGTCCGTGTTGGTCACCTCGATGGTCGCGGCGGGTCGGATCGCCGGCGGCCACAGGTCGAGCGTCGTGGTGCCGGAGACGGTGTTGACGGCGATCGGGTGGGGGGTCAGGTCCGCCAGGGTCACCCGCGGGAGGGCGGCCAGGGGGCTGTCCGCCGGCATGACCACCACCCGCTGCTCCGACAGCAGCGGCTCCGTGCGCAGTCCCGCCGAGGCGACCTCGCCGCGCAGCACGGCCGCGTCGACCTTGCCCTGCGTGAGGCCGGCCGTACGGTCGTCGACGCGGAGCAGCTCCAGCGCGATGCCGGGGTGCGTCTCGTCCCAGCGGCGCAGCAGGGGAACGGTGTGGTCGCCGAGCGCCGCCCAGGTGTGGCCCAGGCGCAGCGGCCAGCCGCGCAGCCCTTCGGGGTCGAGGGCGGTTTCGACGGCGGCGAGGGCGACGCGGGCCTTGTCGCGGAAGGTCTGCCCCTCGGCGGTCAGCTCGAGGTGGTGCGTGGAGCGGTCGACGAGGCGGGAGCCGAGGTGGTCCTCCAGTTGGCGCAGGGTGCGCGAGAGCGCGGGCTGGCTCAGATGGAGGCGGGCCGCGGCGCGGGTGACGTTGCCCTCGTCGGCGATGGCCAGGAAGGCACGCAGGTGCCGCAGCTCGATGGTCATGTGCCAGAAGCATAACCGGGGCGAACTCGGCATTTCACGCGACGCGGCCGGCTTCCTAGCGTGGAGGGCATGACATCCACGCTGCACGAATCACCCGCGACGACGGCCGCGCCCGTCGGCCTGCGCCACGCCGCGGGGGGCGGCAGCCTCGGCGGCGTCGGCCTGGTGCTGGCCGGGGCGGTGTCCGGCCAGTTCGGGTCCGCCTTCGCGGCCCTGCTGTTCCCCCGGGCCGGGGCGCTCGGCACGGTCGCCCTGCGGGTGACCTTCGCCGCGGTGCTGCTGCTGGTCGTCGCCCGGCCCCGGCTGCGCGGGTACGCGCGTGCCGACTGGGCGGTGGCCGGTGGGTTCGGCCTGGCCCTGGGCGGCATGAACATCCTCTTCTACCAGGCGATCGACCGGATCCCGCTGGGGACCGCGGTCACCCTTGAGGCGCTGGGGCCACTGCTGCTGTCGGTCGCCGCCGCGCGCCGCGCCGCCAGCCTGCTGTGGGCCGGGCTCGCGCTGGCCGGCGTGTACCTGTTGGGCCTCGACGGCTTCGGCCGGCTCGACATCGCGGGCGCGGGCTTCGCGCTGGGCGCGGGCGCGATGTGGGCGGCGTACATCGTGCTGGGCGCCCGTGCCGGCGCCCGCTTTCCGAGGCTGGACGGCCTGGCCGTCGCCATGGCCGTCGCCGCGCTGGTCAGCCTCCCGCTGGGCATCGGGACGGCCGGCGGGGCGCTGCTGGAACCGGGCGTGCTCGCGCTGGGCCTGGCGATCGCGGTGATGAGTTCGGGCGTGCCCTACGCCCTGGAGCTGCTGGCGCTGCGCCGGCTTCCCGCGGCGACGTTCGCGGTGCTGACCTGCCTGGCGCCCGCCTTCGCCGCGCTGGCGGGCTACCTGGTGCTGGACCAAGGGCTGTCGCCGGCGCAGTGCGGGGCGATCGCCCTGGTGGCCACGGCTTGCGCGGGCGCGGTGTGGACGGGCAGGCGCTGAGGGCCCGGAAAGCGGCCGGCGCGCCGCGGCGGCGACCGGCGCGGCCGCGCGGCGCCCGCGGGCGGGGGTGGACTCCGCCCTGTGCCGCTGCACCACGCCGGTCGGTGATCACGGCTACCGGGCTACCGGTCCATGGAGAGCCGGACGAGTTCGGCGAAGGATCCCCCGGCGGCGACCAGTTCCTCGTACGTCCCCTGCTCGGCGATCCGGCCTCCGTCCAGGACGATGACGCGGTCGGCGAGCCGGCAGTTCTCCATGCGGTGCGTGACGATCACGGTGATCCGCTCCGCCTTCATGTCCCGCAGGCCGGAGAAGACCATGTGCTCGCCCCGCGGGTCCATCGCGGAAGTCGGCTCGTCCATGACGAGCAGTGCCGGGCGGCGGTGGAAGGCCCTGCCGCAGGCGAGGCGTTGCCACTGCCCGCCGGAGGGTTCGTGTCCGCCCCAGAGCGACCTGGCCAGGAGTGTGTCCAGGCCGTCCGGGAACTCCTGGACGGCCTCCTTCATGCCGACCGCGTGCAGGGCGTCCCAGACGGCCTCCTCGCCGCGCGGGTCGGGCTGGCCGAGGGTGACGTTCTCGCGGGCGGAGAAGGGCCAGTGCCCGTACGACTGGGTGACGAGACCGACGTGCGTCCAGGCGGTCCGCTGGTCGGCGTCGGAGGTCGGCACTCCGTCCCAGGTCACGGTGCCGGCCGTCGGAGTGGTGAGCGCGGTCAGGAGCCGGATGAAGGTGGACTTGCCGGCGCCGTTCTCTCCGACGAGGGCGACGACCTCGCCGCGGTTCAAGGTGAGGTCGACCGGTCCGAGCGCCGGGGTCTGCTTGCCCGGGTAGGTGTAGGCGGCCCCTTCGAGTCGGATCTTCTCGGGGGCCTCCATGGCCTGCGGGCCGCGGGCCCCGGACTGTTCGGCGGCCTGCGCGATGAAGGTGGCGTAGTCGCCTAGGTAGAGGGCGTGCTGGAACATCGCGGCGCCGTAGACGACCAGGCCGGACAGGGCTGCGGTGGAGGTCCGCATGGCGACGATGGCGGTACCGGCGGCGCCGATGGCCATGTACCCGCCGGCCACGAGTCCGCCCAGGGACAGCCACGTCAGGATGACGAAGAAGCCCGACGCGCCCGCGGCGATCAGGTGGGCGATCAGGTAGCGCGGGGCGGAACCGACCATCCTGGAATCGATGCGCTCGCAGACGGCGGCGTACCAGTGGTGGGCGTACGTCCGCATGCTGTTGCCGCGGAGCTCGTCCGCGAGCTTGGGCGTGGTGAGGTGCCAGCGCATCATGTGGCGGATGTTGCGGGACGCGACGGTCTCGTTGTGGAGGGTGTAGTCCAGGCGGGCGGCGTATACGGAGCCCAGGCCGCGCGGAATCACCGACAGCAGCAGGAGCGGCAGCAGGACCGGGTGGACCACCGACAGCACGGAGGCGACGGCGATCATGTCGATGAGTCCGCCGGTGAAGCCGAGGGCGTCCTGGAGGAGCATCGAGGACCGCGCGGATCCGGTTTCGGCGGCTTCGGAGCGCTCGGTGAAGTCGGGAGCGTCGTAGGACGCGAGCTCCACGTCCATGTGGGCGTCGACCATGGCGAGGTCGGCGATGGTCGACATGCCCGGGGTGAGGCGGCGGGCCGCGCTCCCGGAGGCGATGGAAGCCAGTGCGCCGAGCGCGGTCATGGCGGCCGCGAGCCCCAGCGGCAGGGCGGCGGCCGCGATGCGCTGCTCGACGGTGCCGCCGGTGAGCAGCGGGCCCATGGCCGCGGAGATCGCGGTGAGGGCGGCGGCCGTGCAGATCCCGCCCACGATCTGGGCGCCGACGAGCCAGATGAAGGCCGTACGGTTCACCGCCCATGCGAGGCGGCCGGTCTGCGCCAGGGCGGACGGCACGCGGCGGGCCATCTGCGCCAGGGATAGCCGCTCCATGGCCTCGCTGTGCCGGCCCCACTTGAAGGTGAACTCGGGCGGGGCGGGGGGTACGGCGAAATCCGGATCCGTGGCCTGCGTCGGGGCCTGCCTCGGGACGTGCGCCGGGGCCTGCCTCGGGACCTGCGCCGGGACCTGCTTCTCGGCCGGCCTGCGGGCCTGCTTCTCGGACATGATGGCGCTCCTTCAACTCGCGGGCGGTGAAACCCGGTTCACCGGTACCTGCGGACATGGCGAGGAAGCCCGGCCCCTGGCGGGGCGAGGGCGGACGCGGGGTTCGGGGAACTGGAAGCAGTGAGTAGACAGCAGCCCGGAGGGCGGAGCAGCCGGATCTGGCCGACCTGCCGGCGCCGGCGGCCCCGGCCTCCCGGCTGATCGCGTCGGGCCCCGGCCGGGGTGCCGGGATCCGGAGCCGGGGAGGTTGGCCGGAATCAATCGATGGAAGGGTTCAGCGGTCACAAACCGCTTGCGGAGCCGTGTCGCCTACGGGCCACGCGTCGGCGAAAGCGGTGTCAGGCGACCCCGGAAAGGGCACACTGTGCCTACCGTTTCGCTTGCGAGTTGTCGTACGCACCGGAACGCCGTGCCGTGAAGCCGCCACCCGGGGGGAGACCAAGGCGTGCGTTCCGCTGCCGAGTTGTCCGGTACCGCCGTCACCGCATCCATCGACCTCGCGATCGGCTGCCTGCGCCAGAACTTCCGGACGGCGCCGGGCGCGGCCGGCTGGTACCACTACCTCGACGATCCGAACCCCGGCATCACCGCCTCCGCCGTGGGCCTGTTCACCTTCGGCCTGGCCGGCGGGCGCTTCGAGCGCGCCCCCGAGGTGGTGGGCTACCTCACCGCGCAGCAGCGCCTCTCCCCCGACGGCTGCAGTGGCGGCTGGCCGGTCCGTACGACCAACGGCTTCCCCATAGGCGAGGCCACGGCCTGGGTGGTACGGGCGCTCAGCCGGCCGGGAGCCGGCCTGCTCGCCGGGGATTCCCTGCGCCTGGGCGTCGAATGGCTGCGGGCCAACCAGAACGTCGACTTCGGCTGGGGCTCGTACCTCGGCCAGCCCTCCCGCGTCTTCCACACCGCGCTCAACATGCTCGCCCTCCACGAGTCCGGTGCGGGCGGCGAGGCCCTGGCCAACGGGCAGCGCTGGCTGATCGACGTACAGAACGCGCAGACGCCGGGCTGGGGCCCGCTGCCCGGGGCGCAGCCGACGGTGGTGCACACGAGCGTGGCGCTGATGGCACTCGCGCGGATCCCGGGGGCGCTGAGCACCAACACCATGCGCCAGACGGCGGAATGGCTGTTGGAGCGGATCGAGCCCGGGGTACACGTCGAGCGCAGCACGACGGTGGAGGAGTACGACGTGCCGTTCACGGACGGTGGCGCTCCCGCCATTTTCCAGAACTCACTGCCGCACTTCGCGGGTCCGCTCGCGCTGTCCGCGATCTTCTCCACCGGGGTGGTGGACCCGCTTCAGCCCAAGCTCTTCCAGGCGGTCTCCGGCATCATCGACACCCAACTGGAGGGCGGGCACTGGGAATTGCCGCGCAGTCCGATGCGGCCGTCGGTGTGGGCGCTGTGGCCGTTCGTCTCGGCGCTGTCGGCGGCCCGCTCGGCGGTCCTGTCCACCCCCCGGAGCAAGGCGTCCCTGCTCTACCCGGGGTGCGCGATCGTGCAGAGCGAGGACCAGGCACAGGACCTGACGCGCAGACTGCTGATCCAGAACGCGCTGTTCGACTGGCTGCGGAGCAAGTGGCTCACCCTGGTGCTCTGGGCGGTCGCCCTCGTCACCACCGGCATCCCGATCGCCCTGCTGGTGACGGGGCGGTTCTCGGTGAACGACTTCCTGACCGCGCTGATCCTGCCCGCGCTCCTGATGGTGCTCCAGTACGTGTGGGAGCGGCGGCCGCGGGCCCGTGCGGGGGCGGGGGGCTCGGGGTGACCGCGCCCGAGTACACCGCGGTCCGGGCCGGCGTCCGTCGGGCGCCGCGACCGGTCATCCTGCCGCCGCCCGAGCAGTGCGAGATGTGCGAGGAGGTCCGGCTGTCCGGATCCTTCGCCACCGGCGCCCACGGCGACGACACCACCACCGCGGCGGCGCCGGGACACCCGCGCGGCTCCGGCTTCTCGCGGCTCGTCGCCCGCACCCGGGCCGTCGACGTACTGTCCGGGCTCGGCTCCCTGCTGCCGGGCTACGTACTGGTCGTGCCCCGGCGGCACACGACGAGCCTCGGCGAGCTGTCCCCGGCCGACCTGGCCGAGGCGTTCTCCGTCGGCTGGCGTTTCGCCGAGCGTATCGAGCGCGAATTCGGACATCCGGTGGTACTGGTGGAACACGGATCATCAGGAGCCGCGGCGGCCGCCGCGGGTCCGCCCCCGGCCGGGGGCGCAGTCCGACATCGCACCGGAGGGTCATGCATCACACATTCTCACCTCCATATCTTCCCAATTTCGGATGCTGCCCATTCACCGCTCTTCGCTGCCCCCGGAAGTCGGAAAATCTCCGGCCTGTCGGACCTGATTGACACCGCACACCGTAAGAAGAACTACTACTTCTGCACATGGAAACGCGACGAGGGGTACCTGTTGTCCGATCCCGATCTGCCCTCCCAGTACGCACGGCGCGTCTGGGCGGGGACCTTGGACGCGCCCGACCTGTGGGACTGGGCCGCCTTCCCCTTCCTCGCCAACTGCCACGACACCACCGACCGGCTGCGTGACCCGTACGAGTCGGACACCGACCGCCAGATGCGCGAAACGCTCCTCGCCTACGGAGTGGCCGCCCGTACCTACGCGGCCCGCACCCGGCAGTTCACCGACGGCTCGACCCTGCCCCACGAGATCGCCGATCTGGCACGCACCACCAGCGGAGTCGTGCTCGACGCCGGCGCCGGCGCCGGACGCGACGCACTGTGCTTCGCCGCCAACGGCCGCCGGGTCATCGCCCTCGACGCCTGCCTGCCGCTGCTCACGATGACCCCCGACGAACCAGAGGTCCAGCGGGTCACCGGAGACGTACGCTCCCTGCCGCTGTCGAGCGCGTCGGTGGGCGCGGTGTGGTGCTCGGCCGTCCTGCTGCACCTGCCGCCGGCCGAGTTGCTACGGGCCCTGCGGGAGTTCCACCGGGTGCTGGAGAGCCGGGGCGCCGTACAGGTCTCCGTCAAGGAAGGCGACGGGCAAGCCTCCCTGGCCATGGGGGGCGAGAACCCCTTCCGCCGCCACTTCTTCTACTACCGGCACGGCGACCTGATCCCGCTCGCCCGCGCGGCGGGCTTCGACGTACAGCAGACCTGGACCGAGGAGGAACCGGACTCCTCCGACGACGTGCAGCGCTGGATCAAGCTCAGGCTCCGCAGGACGACGTGACCGGCGCGCACGCCGAGGACCCCCGCCGCCCCCACCTCCATCTGCACCTCGAACCGGAGGAGCGCAAGCGCCGCGAACTCGGTCTGGCGTTACGGGACTTCGGCTCGCGCGACCGCTTCTTCGAGGCGCACCGCACGGACCGGGCCGACCGCTCCCGGATCCGGCCGGGCGACCTGCGGCGTTTCCTCCGCGACGTGCACGGCGAACAGCGTCGGCAGGGCGCGGACCACGTCGAGCTCAGGCTCTCACCGCGCCGCTTCCTGCTCGACGGGATGACCTGGCAGGAGTTCACGGACACCGCGCAGGACGTCCTGGGGCCGCTGCGTGACCCCGTCGTCTCGGCGGTCCTGCTGGTCAACCGCGACAGCACGGACGGGTTCATCGGCGAGGTCACCGACCGCGTCGGCTCCCTTCCTCCGGTGTTCGTGGGCCTCGACATCGCGGGAGACGAGCTCACCCACCCGGACGTTCGCCCCTTCGTGCCCCTCGCCCGGGCCGCGGCCGGCGCGGGCCTGGGCTGTACGGTCCACGCGGGCGAGTTCGGGCCCGCCGAGCACATCTGGCGCGCCCTGGACCAGCTCGGCGCCCGCCGCATCGGCCACGGCCTGTCCTGCGCCACCAGCCCCGCGCTGCTGCGCCGGATGGCCCGGGACGCGGTCCTGACCGAGATCTCCCTGACCTCGAACCTGGCCCTGGGCGCCGTCGCGGCCCCCGACGCCCACCCGCTCCCGGCCCTGCTGGCGGCCGGGGTCCCGGTCGCCTTCAACGCCGACGTCCCGCTCCACACGGGCCGCACCCTCGACCAGGAGCTGGCCCTGGCCGCCACCGTGCTCCACACCACCCCGGCGGAGATCCACACCCTGCAGTCCCGGGCCTCCGCCTACCGCTTCCACCGCCCCGCGCCTCGTTGATCGGGAAATCACGGGCCGGATGCGGTCGGGTGTGTCAGGGTGACGGGTCGACGGCTCGGCCCTTCGCCGAGCACCGATCCATGGGAGCGTCAGTGACAGCACCGCGCCTGGTCCCGTTGGTGGAGCAGTTCGACTTCGCGTGCGAGCGACTCGTCGGCCGTATGGCGGGGCCGGTGATGGACAGCGGTGACGGTTGCGCGACCGCCGTAGGCGCCATGAGCGACGAGGAGTACCTCTGGGAGCCGGTGCCGGACTGCTGGTCGGTCCGGCGGCGGGCGGACGGACCGGGGCCGCGTGCCACCCTCCTGGCGGGCGCCGGTGACTGGGGGCGTGACGCCGCCTCCTACCCGCACCCCTGGCCGCCGCCCTTCACCACCCTCGCGTGGCGTCTGAGCCACCTCGGCGAGATGCTGGCGCTGCGCGCCGACCACACGGCCGGCGGGCACGTGCTGACCCGCGACGACCACCCCGTGAGGGGCGATGCCGCCGCGGCCGTGGCGGCCTTCGAGGAGGGCGCCGCGGCCTGGCGGAAGGCGCTGCTGGGCATCGACGACGCCGCGCTCGACACCATCGGGTACTGCACCTATCCCCACGGCAGCGACCCGGAGGAGCCCTTCATCGACATCGTGTGGTGGGTCAACCAGGAAGTCCTGCACCACGGAGCGGAGATCGCCCTGCTGCGCGACCTGTACCGCGCCCGCCGGGGGAAGTAGCACCAGCAACTGGAGACACCGAATTTCGGTCAGCGGGTGCGGAGACTGCTGGTGTACACGTCCGTACGGTTCTGTGGTGCGCCGGAGTGGGTCCCGGTGAGCACAGCCCGTACTCCCTTGCCGTCTGCCACCAGGCCTTGGTAGTCGCCGAGGAAGTAGCCCCCGGCGAACGGCGCCTGCAGCCAGTCGAAGATCGGCGAGATGCGTCGCTCGGCCCGGCGCTTCGGGTCCCCGTGCGGCAGGGTGGCCAGCTGATAGGCGGTGGGCAGGGTGGTGGTGTCGCCCGGCTCGAGGAAGCGCAGGTCGTAGTAGGTGAGTGCGACCGTGCCCCGCTCGTCGACCGCGATCGACGGGGAGAAGGCCGGCACGCCGTTCGGGCTGATCAGCTCCGGAGCTCCCCAGGTGCGTCCGCCGTCGGTGGAGCGCACCAGTTGGACGGAGTCGAACCTGCCGCCGGAGAAGTCCGAGCCCTCATAGGCCATGTACAGCGTGCCTGTCTTGGGGTCGACGGCCGGGCTCGGCAGGGTGGCCGCGGCGCGCAGCAGTTCGGTGGGGTCGTTCGGGTCGACCTCCGGTACGGAGGTGTCCCGGGCCACGATGACCGGGGCGCTCCAGGTCTCTCCGGCGTCGGTCGAGCTGACCACCTCGTAGCGGGCTTCGACGACGGTGCTCAGGTCCTCGGAGTAGGTGATCCGGTCGAAGAAGTCGTACAGGGTGCCGGTGCGCCCGTCGACGACGATCAGATGGCCGATGGTCTGGGTGTTGGGCACGCTGCTGGTGTCGACGAACGGCCGGGCCCCGCTCCAGGTGCGGCCGCCGTCGCGGGTGAGGGAGATGTAGCCGGGACCGTCGAGGGAGCTGGGGCCGGGTGGGTCGTTGTCGAGGCGGTTCCAGACCTGGTAGGCGGTGCCCTTGCGGATCGGGTCGGCGGTGAGTGAGGGCTTGTCGTTGAAGAACGGCTGCTCGTCCACGTGCGTGGTGGTGAGGTTCTGCCAAGTGCGGCCGCCGTCACGGGACGTGACTGCCAGGAGGGCGCTGCGCGTGCTCTTCGTGAAGTCGACACCCTCCCCACTGGCGTAGACCGTGCCGTCCGGTCCGGTGCTCACCCAGGGGTCGGAGGCCCGTTCGTAGTGCGCGCCGCCGGGGGCACACAGGCTGAACGGCAGCGTGCTCCGGTGGAAGGTGTGGCCGTCCGTGGTCCAGCCGGCCGCCAGCCCACGGGCGCCGCCGTCGTTCCAGCGGTCCTGCTGGAACACGGTGACCACGCGCTTGGGGTCGCGCGGATCGACGGACAGGTACGGCTCGACCTCGGTGGCCGGGTAGACGATGCTGTCGGGGGACCTCGCTCCGATGGTGCACTTCGCGTACGGGTCCCCATGGGACACCTTGACCAGTTGTGTGCCGTCGGGGTTCCGGTCTGCTGCGGCGGGAGTCGCGCCGGTGACCGTGACGAGCAGGAGCGCGGCGGTGGTGACGGCGGTCAGGGGCAGGAAGACGCGCATGCGGGATTTCTCCGGGCCTGTCGGCTGGGACACGGGACCGCCGTCATCGGGGCGGCCTGGGGCGCGGAGGCGTACCGGAACACGAGGGTGGGGCGACTCCGCTTGGTCCTTTTCGGCGTTGCAGCCGGTGCCCTTGATGGGCCGAACGACGGAGTCATCCCCGGGGACGTCGAGGAGCACGGCGGAGCCGACCGGCGGGTGCACCGTGCCGGTCGGCTCCTTGGTCGTGCTGTCAAGGCGCTGTCTCGTAGGTCCCCGGATCCGAAATCAATACGGCCAGGAAATGCGAACGACCTCGTCGGTCACTGTATGACGACATGGCCCAGGCCGTTCAGGACGGCGGCGAGCGCGGTGTTCAGGACGGCGCGGACCGTCTCGAAGAGGTGGCGGCCTTGGCTTCGAGACGGTCGGCGTCCATCCTCGCGAGTGCCGCGGTGTCGAGACGGGCGCGGGCGATCCATCCAACGGTGGACCGGGGGCCGTCACCCCATACGCACCGCGCCTGGTGCACCGGCCGGACCGGTTGCCCAGCCGTGCCCCGACCGGTCAAGTGATCGACTGCGAGGTCCCGTCAGGCAGCGTGCAGACGTAGCCGCCGTAGGGGCGTCCAA
This sequence comes from Streptomyces sp. NPDC060028, assembly GCF_042736725.1. Classification (NCBI taxonomy): domain Bacteria; kingdom Bacillati; phylum Actinomycetota; class Actinomycetes; order Kitasatosporales; family Streptomycetaceae; genus Streptomyces; species Streptomyces sp. NPDC060028. The sequence continues at coordinate 15,419 of NZ_JBHWVJ010000007.1, forward strand.
CGATCTGTCCGCCGGCGGCCGTGCAGTCGTCTCTGGAAATGTTCGGAGACGAGGCGGCCCCGGCGCTGACAGCACCGACGGCGCTCATGCCGGCAAGGGTTGCCGCGGCCAGGGCGAGGCCCAGGATTCTTCGTATGCGCATGACTTCCTCCTCCTCTCAGGCGCCTTCGTTCGGCCTTCGGGAAGGACAAGTCTCAAGACGACGGCGCCCTCTCACTCAGCATGGGCGCTCCGCATGAGGCCCGCGAGGCGAGGCTGGGCGCCGCGCCCGGGACCGGCCGCATCGGTACGCCGCGTGCGCGTCGGTAGAAGGGGGGCGACGTCGATGTCCTTGGCGTCGAGACTGCCCACCGGGACCGCCTTGTGGCCGGGCAAGAACCTTTCCGGCCACAGCACTAGCGCGGTTCGTGGGCCGCCGCCCGGCAGGCACCGGTCGCGGCGCCGCCCGCCACTCCGGCCCCGGTCAGCCCGGTCACACAACTCTGCAGGTCTCCGACCACGCCACGGCTGCAAGCCGCTGTGACGGAGCCGGAATCGGTTGCACCGGCCAGTTCGGCCATCTGTGTGCAGGCGGGGATGTCCGCCCGGACCGCGGGAGCGGCGAGGACCGCACCGCCGAGGGTGAGGGTCAGGCCGGTGAGGGCACCGGCGATACGGGTCGACGTGCGCATGGGACGCACCTGCCTTCCGGGTTGGTCGCGCGGTCCTGGTCCCGGCGGCCGGATCCACGCGGCAATGCCGCCTGGCGACGCTCGGTGAGTGGTGCCCCCGGCCAGGCCGAAGGAGAGGGCCGCGGACCGGATGAGACGCACTCGGACCTCCACTCGCGGGCCCCTCACTCCAGCGTCGCATCCTCTCCCCCACCCGTCCTGGGCACCCGGGGGGCGGCCGCGCTGAGTAACTGCGCTTGTGCGAAGCGCGGTGGCCGGCCCGTCCGGCCGACCAGGTGGATCGGACGGCCCAGCGTCCCGCCCGGCCTGTCCCCCGCACACCGCCGGGCGCGGCTCAGCCGGGGAGAGCGAAGCCCGGCAGGGCCGCGGCCTATTCCGGCATGGGCGTACCTCGACCTCGTTCACCTAACGGGCCATCTCGTCGGGCATGTTCGCCAAGTCGCCGCGGTGATCGTTGAAGGCGGAGGCCGGCGTCGGCATGGTGACCGGGAGGTGCTGGCTGCGAGCGTGCGAACGGCTGGGCAAGCACCGCTGGACCGTTGAACGCACCATGGCCCGGCTCGCCGGATACCGACGTCTCCGCCGCCGCTACAAACGCAAGGCCGGCCACTTCCTGGCCTCCACCGGCACGACTGCACCCTCATCTGTCATGGACGACTCGCCCAGGTGGGCCAGGAAGTGCTCAAGCTGGTTTTCGTCGTGCCAACCGTCGAGTCCGTAGGAGTATCCGGCCGGGGTGGGCTCTTCGTTCCAGGGCCTGTCCGACGGGTCGCGTCACCGACCCCGCACCCGACAGCACTGCCACCCGCATGGCCCAACATGACGTGGCACCCACATGGGTGAGAAGCTGAATAATGCCCCAACAGAGGTAATCCGTGAAAGGGGAACCGAATGCGCATTCGACGAATCCTCGCCGCCGTCATCGCCACGGCAGCCCTCGCCGGACTCGGCCTCACAGGCGCCGCCAGCGCCAGCGCCGCCACCGCCACCGCCACCGCCACCGCACAGGGTGCCCCATCCACCGTCACCCCTTCTGAGTGCAAGCAGGGCGGCGGAACCCCCGCGATCAATGAGGAGGGCAACTTCTGCAAGGGCGGTACGCAGGACGGGCAGCAGATCGACTAACCCCACAAGGCGCCCCGCAGCCACGCGCCGCGGGGCGCTCCGCGAGAGCGTGGCCCAAGCTCGCGAAGACGAGCGAGGTAGTCCTGAGCGGCAGGCTGGGCCGCTTATCGGCTCCGCATCTCAGCTGCCAGCTCGCCTCTCGTCATGATGAGCGAAGGGACGGACCGGCGCTCGCCTTCGAGGGCGCGCTCGCGCATGACGGGCAGTCACTCCCGGCGTTACCCGCGCCTCAGCGGTGCACACGGCTGAGCGCTGCGTGCCGTCGAAGTCCAGGCCCTTCGCATCGGCTTCAGCCTGTAGCCATTCGAGAATCCGCTTCCAGGTGCCGTTCCCCTGCCAGCGTCGGAACAAGTCGTAGGCCCGCTCCCACGGGCCGTACCGCTCCGGAACATCGCGCCACGGCGCTCCAGTTGCTCACCGGCAACAGCGGCTCCGGCCGGCCGGAGTCCAGCAAGGGACTCCGGCTACCCGACCACAAACGGTCTCAGCGGCGGACTCGGGGCATGCCCAGGCCGATCCACGAGATGATCTCCCGCTGGATCTCGTTGTTGCCGCCGCCGAAGGTGAAGATGACGGCGCTGCGGTAGCCGCGCTCCAGTTCGCCGTGCAGGACCGCGCCGGCGGATCCGTCCTTGAGGGCGCCGGCCGCGCCGACCACCTCCATCAGCCAGGCGTACGCGTCCCGGCGCGCCTCGGAGCCGTACACCTTGACCGCGGAGGCGTCCTGGGGGGTGAGGGTGCCGCCCTGGACGGCGTTGACCATCTGCCAGTTGAGCAGTTTCATGGCGTCGAGCCGGGCGTGGGTGCGGGCGAGGCGGCCGCGGACCCAGGAGAGGTCGATGACGCGGCGGCCGTCGGCGAGCTTGGTCTCGGCGGCCCACCGCTGGACGTCGTGCAGGGCCCGGATGGCCATGGTGCCGTGGGCCGCGAGGGTGACGCGCTCGTGGTTGAGCTGGTTGGTGATCAGGCGCCAGCCCTTGTTCTCCTGGCCGACCCGGCGGTTCGCGGGGACGCGGATGTTCTCGTAGTAGCTGGCCGTCGTGTCGTGCGAGGCGAGGGTGTTGATGAGGGTGCAGGAGTAGCCGGGATCGCTGGTCGGCACGAGCAGCATCGTGATGCCCTTGTGCGCGGGTGCGTCCGGGTCGGTGCGGACGGCGAGCCAGACCCAGTCGGCGGTGTCGCCGTTGGTGGTCCAGATCTTCTGTCCGTTGACCACGTAGGTGCCGCTCTCCTCGTCTCCCTCGCGTACCGCCTTGCACTTGAGCGCGGCGAGGTCGGTGCCCGCGTCGGGCTCGCTGTAGCCGATGGCGAAGTCGATCTCCCCGGCGAGGATCCTGGGGAGGAAGTACGCCTTCTGCTCGTCGGTGCCGAACTGCATGATGGTCGGCCCGACGGTGTTGAGCGCCATCAGCGGCAGCGGTACGACGGCCTGCGCGGCCTCGTCGAAGAAGATGAACTGGTCCATGGGCGACATCCCGCGCCCGCCGTACTCCTTCGGCCAGCCGACGCCGAGCCAGCCGTCGGCGCCGAGCCGGCGGATGGTCTCCCGGTAGAACCGCTTCTGCGCGGCCGGGTCCTCGTACCGGGCGTAGACGTCCCGCGGCACCAGCTCGGCGAAGTAGGCACGCAGCTCGGTGCGCAACTGCTGCTGCTCAGGCGTGTATTCGAGGTGCACGGCCCCTCCGGAAGTCTCGCGGTCCAGCCGGTCGCTGTGGTGACGGAGGGCAGACTAGAACCTGTTACAAGAATCCGGAAGGGTCGGCGGCCCCGGGGATGGTGATGCGCGCCCGGCCCCCGGGCGGAACCCGTCAGTTCAGCGCGGTGATCATCGCCGCGGCCGTGGCCGCCATCGCCGTACGGGCAGCCGTCAGGTACGGCCGCGGATCGGCCGGGGTGAGGTGCTCGCGGATGGCTTCGGTCATGGCCACGTTCAGCGCGGTGCCGATGTTGACCTTGCGGATGCCGCCCGCGACGGCCGCCGCGAGCTCCGCGTCCGGCAGGCCCGAGGAGCCGTGCAGCACCAACGGTACGTCCACGGTCTTGGCCAGCCGCGCGAGCAGCGTGTGGTCCAGGGCGGCGGTCCGGCTGGTCATCGCGTGGCTGCTGCCGATCGCCACGGCTAGGGCGTCGACCCCGGAGTCGGCGACGAACCGCCGCGCCTCGTCCGGCTCGGTACGGGCGCCGGGCGCGTGCGGGTCGAGCGGCACGGCCCCGTCCTTCCCGCCCACCTCGCCCAACTCGGCCTCGATCCAGAGTCCGTTGGCGTGCGCCCAGTCGGCGGCGGAGCGGGTGGCCTCCAGGTTCTCGGCGTACGGGAGGTGCGCGGCGTCGTACATCACCGAGCCGAAGCCGGCGTCCACGGCCTGCCTCAGCAGTTCGGAGCTCTTGACGTGGTCCAGGTGCAGCCCGACCGGCACCCCGGCGGCCTCGGCGCAGGCGACGGCCGCCCGGGAGATGGGCAGCAGCTGCCCGCTCCTGAACTTCACCGCGTTCTCGCTGAGTTGGAGGATGACGGGCAGCCCGACCGACTCGGCGCCCGCGATCACGGCCTCGGCGTGCTCCAGCGTGATGATGTTGAAGGCGGCGACGGCCCGCCCCCCGGCGGCGGCCTCCAGGACGAGACCACCCGCACTGACGAGGCTCATCGGACCGCCTCCTCACCGGAGTTGAGGATCACCGAGCGGGTGAGGTTGCGCGGCGCGTCCGGGTCCAGCCCCTGGTGGGCGGCGACGGCGATGGCCAGCCGGTGGACCCGTACCAGCTCGGCCAGGGGGTCGAGGCGGCCGGCCACCCACTGGGCCCCCGTACCGCGCACCTGCTCGGCGAGCCCCTCGGGAGCCTCGCCGAGCGACCACGTCGCCGTCCCGGGGGCGCAGACGCTGATCGGCCCGTGCCGGTACTCCATGGCCGGATAGGACTCGGCCCAGGACAGTGCGGCCTCGCGCATCTTCAGCGCGGCCTCGTTCGCGAGGCCCACGCTCCAGCCCCGTCCGAGGAAGGTGAACTGCCCGCGGGTTTCGAGCTCTTCGGGAAGCGGTTCGGCGAGAGCCGTCCGCGCGTCGGCGACGACGGCCGCACCGTGCAGGCCGAGGTGCGCGCGCAGCAGGGTCAGGGCGGTGGTGGCGAAGCGGGTCTGGACGACGGACTGCTCGTCGGCGAAGTCCAGTACGACGAGCTCGTCCGCGAGGGTCATCACCGGGGTCGCGGGGTCGCCGATGACGGCGGTGGTGGGCACGCCCGCGTCGCGCAGGCCGGCCAGCAGGTCCAGCACCTCGGTGGTCGTGCCGGACCGCGTCAGGGCTACGACCCGGTCGTAGCGCCGGTGCCGGGGGAACTCGGACGCGGGGAAGGCGTCGGTCTCGCCCTGGCCGGCCTCCTCCCGCAACACGGCGGCCGCCTGGGCCATGTAGTACGAGGTCCCGCACCCGACGATCGCGGTACGCTCCCCCGGCTGCGGCAGCACCGCGCGCCGGGCCGGGGCCAGTTCGGCGGCCCGCTCCCAGCATTCGGGCTGTGTGCCCAACTCGTACGCGACGTGGCTCATGGCGGCTCCCTAGCGCGGTGGGTGCGTCGTGCGTGCGTTCTGCGTGCGTATTCCTGCAAGATAGCGGGCAGTTTCGCGCAACTTCAAGCATCCACGGCGTCATCGTCTGAGTTAATCTCGATGAGGGACACGCAGAACCGATCACTCAGTGACCGGCAGAAGACCGAAGGGGGCGGCCCGATGACCCGCAAGGAGCGCTGGCAGACACTGCTGGACCTGCTGGTGGAGCGGGGCGAGCTGGAGGTGGAGCCTGCCGCGGAGGCCCTCGGCGTGTCCGCGGCGACCATCCGCCGCGACCTCGATCAGCTCGCCGAACAGCAACTGCTGGTCCGCACCCGTGGCGGAGCGGTGCTGCACGGCGTCTCGTACGAACTCCCCTTGCGCTACCGCACCTCCCGCCGGGCCGCCGAGAAACGGCGCATCAGCGAGGCGGTGGCGGCCCTGGTGACCCCGGGCGAGGTGATCGGGCTGACCGGCGGCACCACGACCACGGAGGTGGCGCGCGCCCTGGCCGCCCGGGCGGACCTCAGCACCGGCTCCCCGGCCCTGACGGTGGTGACGAACGCCCTCAACATCGCGGGCGAGCTGGTGATCAGACCGCAGTTCAAGATCGTGCTGACCGGCGGTGTGGCCCGGCCCCAGTCCTACGAGCTGACCGGCCCGCTCGCCCAGGAGGTGCTCGGCCAGCTCACCGTGGACACCTCGGTCATCGGCGTGGACGCCTTCGACCCGGTCGACGGGGCCGCCACCCGCCACGAGGACGAGGCGGCGATGAACCGCCTGCTGTGCGAGCGGGCCCGCCGGGTGGTGATCGCGGCCGACTCCAGCAAGCTCGGCGTACGCGCCTTCGCCCGGATCTGCGCGACCTCGGCGGTGGACGTTCTGGTAACCGACACCGGGCTGTCGGCGGAGGTGGCCGAAGCCTTCGAGCAGGCCGGCGTGGAGGTCCTGCGGGTCTGAGGAGTCCCTGCGGGTCCGAGGGTCCGACGGTCCCGAGGAGTCCGCTCGGCCGCGGCCGGCGGCGTCAGTACGTCGGGAGCCGGTCCGCCTCGCGCGCCAGCGCCGCCAGCACCGGGGCGATCAGCGGATGCGACTCGGCGCCGCGCCGGGTGGCCGCGAAGACCCGCCGGGTCGCCGCCGGGCCGGTCACCGGCCTCGCCAGGGCCTCCTTGAAGTCCATGCCGCGCAGCGCCGAGCGGGGCACGAGAGCGACCCCGGCGCCCGCGCCGACCAGCGCCACGACGGCCCGGAAATCATCGGAAGAGTGCACCAACCGGGGCTTGAACCCCGCCAGTTCGCAGGCCAGCAGCATCACGTCGTGGCACGGGTTGCCCGGGTACTGCGCGACCCAGTCCGCGTCCGCGAGGTCCGCCAGCTCAACGGCGGGCAGACCGGCCAGCGGGTGGTTCACGGGCAGCACCGCGTCGAAGGGTTCCGCGTACAGCGGGAGCACCGACAGCCGGCCGTCGTCCGCTCCCGGCGCGCCCCGGTACTCCACCGCCAGCGCGAGGTCCGCCTCCCCGTCCAGCAGCAGCGGCAGGCTCTGGTCGCCCTCCGCGTCCCGTACGCGCAGCCGGATCCCGGGGTGGTCGTGGGCGAGCCGGGCGATCGCGGGCGCCAGCACCTCCGTGATGCCGGTGGCGAAGGCGGCCACCGTGACCGCGCCCGCCGAGCCGCCCGCGTAGGCGGCGAGCTCGGCCTCGGCGCGCTCCAGCTGCGCCAGCACCTCGTGGGTGTGGCCGAGGAGGATCTCCCCGGCCGCGGTGAGCCGGACACCGCGGCCGCTGCGGGTCAACAGCACGTGCCCCGTCTCCTGTTCCAGCGCGGCGAGCTGCTGGGAGACGGCGGACGGGGTCAGGTACAGGGCTGCGGCCGCGGCGGTCACCGTACGGTGATCCGCCACGGCCCGCAGGATGCGCAGCCGGCGGGGGTCGATCACACCCCCATGATGTCAGCCCCGACCAGCTCAGAGAGCCGCACGGGCGTCCACGAAGGCCGCCACCGCACGCTCCACGTCCGCCGTCGAGTGGGCCGCGGAGAGCTGCACGCGGATCCGGGCCGCGCCCATCGGCACCACCGGGTAGGAGAAGCCGATCACGTAGACGCCGCGCTCCAGCAGCAGCTCGGCCATCTTGGCCGCCTCCGCCGCGTCGCCGATCATCACGGGGGCGATGGCGTGGTCGCCGGGCAGGATCTCGAAGCCGGCCTCGGTCATCTTCGTACGGAAGAGCGAGGTGTTGGCGGCGAGCTGCTCGCGCAGGTTGCCGGCCGACTCCAGCAGGTCGAGGACCTTCAGCGAGGCGGCCGCGATCACCGGGGCGAGGGAGTTCGAGAAGAGGTACGGACGCGAGCGCTGGCGCAGCAGCTCCACGATCTCGGTACGCGCCGCGACGTAACCGCCGGAGGCGCCGCCCAGCGCCTTGCCGAGGGTGCCGGTGATGATGTCGACGCGGTCCATGACCCCGTGCAGCTCGGGGGTGCCGCGGCCGCCGGGGCCGACGAAGCCGACGGCGTGCGAGTCGTCGACCATGACCATGGCGTCGTAGCGCTCGGCCAGGTCGCAGATCTCGGCGAGCGGGGCGACGTAGCCGTCCATGGAGAACACGCCGTCGGTGACGATCAGCTTGCGGCGGGCGCCGCCCTCGGTGGCCTCCTTCAGCCGGGTCTCCAGCTCCGCCATGTCGCGGTTGGCGTAGCGGAAGCGGCGGGCCTTGGACAGGCGGATGCCGTCGATGATCGAGGCGTGGTTGAGGGCGTCGGAGATCACCGCGTCCTCGGCGCCGAGCAGGGTCTCGAAGACTCCGCCGTTGGCGTCGAAGCAGGAGGAGTAGAGGATCGTGTCCTCCTGGCCGAGGAAGGCCGACAGCCGTGCCTCCAGCTCCTTGTGCACCTCCTGCGTGCCGCAGATGAAGCGGACCGAGGCCATGCCGTAGCCCCAGCGGTCCAGGGCGTCCTTCGCGGCCGCGACGACCTCGGGGTGGTCGGCGAGGCCGAGGTAGTTGTTGGCGCAGAAGTTGAGGACCTCGCCGGGGGCGCCGCCCGCGGTGACGGCGACGGCGGCGTTCTGCGGGGTGCCGATGACGCGCTCGGGCTTGTGCAGGCCGGCGGCGCGGATCTCGTCGAGGGTGGTACGGAGGTCCTCGCGGACGGTCTCGAACATGTGCGGTTCTCCTTGTGCGGTGGGCCGTCCGGCGGTGGTCGGAAGGGGGCCGGGCCCCGCCGTGTGCCGTCCGGCGGTGGTCGGGAGGGGCTGGGCCCCGCCATGTGCCGTCCGGCGGGGGTCGGGAGGGGGGCCGGGCCCCGCGGAGGGGGGAGGGTCTGCGGGGCCCGGCCGGAGGGAGATGGTCTGTGGGGTCGTAGCGGGCCCGCCGGGTCGGCGGGTCCGCCGGGTTTGCAGGTCCGCCAGGTTTGCAGGTCCGCCAGGTCGGCGGGTCCGCCAGGTCGGCAGGTCCGCCGGTTGGCAGGTCCGCCAGGTCGGCGGGTCCCCCGGGTTGGCAGGTCCACCGGGTTGGCAGGTCCGCCGGTTGGCAGGTCCACCAGGTTTGCAGGTCCGCCAGGTCGGCGGGGCCGCCAGGTCGGCGGGGCCGCCGGGTTGGCGGGCCGCCGGGTTGGCGGGCCGCCGGGTTGGCGGGCCGCCGGGTTGGCAGGTCCGCCGGGTTGGCCAGGTCGGCGGGGCTCCCGGGTTGGCAGGTCGGCGGGGCCCGCCGGGTCGACGGGTCCGCCGCGTTGGCGGGTCAGCCGTCGGCTGGCCTCCCGGGCGGCCGCTGTGCCGGTTGGCCGGCTTCGCGGGCGGCTGGTGGGTCAGCCGGTCGGGCGGGGTCGGGCGGCGGGTTACGCCGTCCAGTCCAGGATGATCTTGCCGCTGCGGGCGGTCGACGCCTCGTCGAAGGCGGCTTCGAAGTCGCGGTGCGAGTAGCGGCCGGTGATGACCGGGCTGAGGTCGAGCCCGCCCTCCAGAAGCACCGTCATCGCGTACCAGGTCTCGAACATCTCGCGGCCGTAGATGCCCTTGATGGTGATCATCGAGGTGACGACCTTCGCCCAGTCGACCGCGAACTCCTGCGCCGGCAGGCCCAGCATCGCGATCCGGCCGCCGTGCGTCATGTTGTCGATCATGTCGCGCATGGCCTCCGCGCGGCCGGACATCTCCAGGCCGATGTCGAAGCCCTCGCGCAGCCCCAGCTGCGCCTGCGCCTCGGCGATCGAGGACTCGGCGACGTTGACCGCCAGCGTGGCGCCCGCCTTGCGGGCGATCTCCAGCCGCTCGGGGCTGACGTCGGTGATGACGACGTTGCGCGCCCCCGCGTGCCTGGCCACGGCCGCCGCCATGATCCCGATCGGCCCCGCGCCGGTGATCAGCACGTCCTCGTTGACGAGCGGGAAGGACAGCGCGGTGTGCACGGCGTTGCCGAACGGGTCGAAGATCGCCGCGACGTCCAGATCGACGGCGGTCCGGTGCACCCAGACGTTCTGCGCGGGCAGGACGACGTACTCGGCGAAGGCGCCGTCGCGCCCGACGCCGAGCCCGACCGTGCTGCGGCACAGGTGGCGGCGGCCGGCCAGGCAGTTGCGGCACGTCCCGCACACCAGGTGGCCCTCGCCGCTGACCAGCGCGCCGACCTCGATGCCGCGCACGTCCGCGCCGAGCGCCGCCACCTCGCCGACGAACTCGTGGCCGAGCACGAGCGGGGTCTTGACCGCGCCCTGCGCCCAGCCGTCCCAGGCGCGGATGTGCAGGTCCGTTCCGCAGATGCCGGTGCGCAGCACCTTGATCAGCACATCGCCGGCGCCGTACTCGGGCTCGGGGACGTCCATGAGCCACAGGCCGGGCTCTGCCTTGTGCTTGACGAGTGCCTTCATGGGGGTGGCTCCAGGCATGCGGAAGGGAGCACCGCGGGCGCGAGGGCCCCGGTGACGTGCGGACGGGCACCAATCTGCCGACCCGGAGGTGATCAGTCCATCGAGGATTTCTTAAGCGGGTCCACAGGCCAGCTTCACGCCTATGCTCCTCAGGTGACGGGCGGGCGGCCGGGGCAGGGGCCTCGGCCGGATCTGGGGAGGTGGGGGGCGTGCCGAGTCTGCGCAGCAGGGCGCTGTCGGTCGCGCTGATCGCGGCGGGTCGGCGAAGACGGCTCGCGAGCGCCGAAGCGGTGAGGACCCGGGTGGCCGAATCGGCCCGCCGACCGGCGTCCCACCTGCCACCGCGCTCGCTGGGCCGGGTCGCGGAGGTCTCCCGGACCTTCGTCGGGGCCTGGCCCGTGTACGACGCCTCGCCGCGCGGCGCCGAGCCGACGGCCCAGGTGCTGTACGTGCACGGCGGCGGCTACATCAACGAGCTGGTCCGGCCGCACTGGTCGATGATCCGGACCCTGGTGACCGAGGCCGGCGCCCGGGTCGTCGTACCGGCGTACATCCTGGCCCCGCGCGGGACCGCCGACCGGACGGTCCCCGTCGCGGCCGACCTGCTCAGCGGGCTGATCGCGGGCGGCGGCGCGGGCGGCACGGTACTGATCGGGGACTCGGCGGGAGCCGGGCTCGCCCTGGCCGCGGCCCAGCGGCTGCGCGACCGCACCGGGGCGCAGCCCTCCCGGATCATCCTGATCTCGCCGTGGCTGGACGTGACCATGAGCCATCCCGACCAGGCGGCGATCGAGGCGGCCGACCCGATGCTGGCCCGGCCGGGTCTGCGCGAGGCCGGGCGGCTCTACGCAGGGAACCTGGCCGTCGACGACCCCCGGGTGAGCCCGCTGCACGGGTCCTTCGCCGGCCTGGCCCCGCTGACGGTGTTCGCGGGCAGCCGGGACGTCCTGGTCACCGACAGCCGTGAGCTGCTGCGCCGGGCGCGGGCGGCCGGGGCGGAGGTGGAGTTCCACGAGGAGCCGGGGCTCCCGCACGTGTATCCGCTGCTGCCGATCCCGGAGGGCCGGGCGGCACGCGCGCGCATCGTGGAGCTGGTCCGCGCCACGGCGGACGCCTGAGGACCTGTCGCGTCAGGCCACGCAGTTCATCAGCGAGCTGACCGGCGCGCTGCGGTAGCGCGCCCAGTACGTCTCGTCGCGGATCTCGCAGGCCGGCGGGGTACGGGTGGGCTGCCAGGCGACCGTCGCGAAGCCGGCGTCGACGGCGGCCTCCGCGAAGTCGGCGTGGGCCCATTCGCGGCACTCGAACGCCACCGGCGGGTCGGTCTCCAGCCTGGCCCGGAGCAGCGGCGCGTCCCCGCCCGGGGTGCGCTCGACGATGCGGATCCCGTACGGGGACCAGTCCACGTGCGGGAAGGCGCCCGGGTTCGGCACGATCGCCAGCAGCCGTGCGCCGGGCCGGAGGTTGGCGCGGACGGCCCGGAACATCGCGTGCAGGGCGACCCGGTCGTGCGCCTGGTTGAACAGGTACACGGCGGTGGCCAGGTCGAACGGCCCGAGCTGGGGCATCCCGGCCGCGTCGGCCACGTGGTACTCGACGGGTCCGGCCTCTCCCGTCTCGTGCGCCCGCGCCCGCCTGATCCGTTCGGGGCAGCTGTCGACGCCCACGGTCCGGCGGGCGCCGCCGCTGGCCAGCAGCCGTGCGGTGGAGCCGTGTCCGCAGGCCACGTCGAGGGTGTCGAGGCCGCGTACCCCGCCGAGGGAGTCCAGGGCGGTACGGAGCATGAAGGCGTCGGCCACCGAGAAGGCCGCCGGGGGCACTGACGTGTCGTACTGCTGTCGCATGTTCGCAAGCCTGCCCGTCGGCGGTGCCGGGAGGCGGCCAGGGCGCCCGACCGTCCCCCGGACGAGGGAGGCGTTCGGGTGAGTCCCTACGGCGTACGGGGCGTACGGGGCCCAGCGCGACCGACGCCGACCGCGCGGCCCGCCGGGTCGGCCCGCTTCAGCCCAGTTCGGCGAGAGCCGTCAGCAGCGGGGCCGCGCCGTCCTCCCGGGCCAGTTCCGCCGCGACGCGCCGCGCGCGGGTGCGCGGCGCCGGTTCCGTGACGGCCGCCCGGACGGCCGTGGCGAGCCGGTCGACGGTCAGCCGCTGGTAGCGCAGCACCCCCGGAGCCACGCCGAGCGCCGTGAGCCGGGCGGCCCAGAAGTGCTGGTCGAGCTGGACAGGTACGGGCACGGCCGGCACCCCGGCCCGCAGTCCGGCCGCGGTGGTGCCGGCGCCCGCGTGGTGGATGACGGCGGCGGTGCGCGGGAAGAGCCAGTCGTGCGGGACCTCGCCGACGGTGATGAGGTCGTCCCCCTCGGCACGCAGCCCGCTCCAGCCGGCCTGCACGATCCCCCGGACCCCGGCCTTGCGCAGGGCGGCGGCGACGAGTCCGCCGAGCCGTTCGGCGTCCGCCTCGGAGCCGGCGACGAAGCTGCCGAAGCCCGCGAAGACGGGCGGCGGGCCGGCGGCGAGGAAGTCCAGCAGCCGCGGCTCGGGCCGCCAGCCGGGCGGCCGCTCGGGCCACCAGTACCCGCCGACCCGGTGCCCGGGCGGCCAGTCGGCGGGGCGCGGCACGACGTACGGGCTGAAGCCGTGGTGGACGGCCCGGGCCGGCGACAGTGCGGGGCCCGTCCGCCGGGCCGGCAGGCCCAGTTCGCGGCGGAGGACGGCCGCGGACGGGGCGAACATCAGGTCCATGCCGGTCAGCACCGCGCGGGCGGCGAGCCGGTTCCCGTACGGGCCGAAGGACCGGGTCCCGGCGACGGGCGGCGGGAAGGCGCGGGTGGGGGCGAGCGGTTGGAGGTGGGCGCCGATGCAGGGCAGGCCGTACGCCTCGGCGAGCGGGACGCACAGCGGCTCGGCGAGGGGGGAGGCGAGCAGGACGTCGGTCCCGGCGCGCACCGCGTCGGCCATTGCGGCCGCCAGCGGGGGCATGAACCGGCGGAACATCCGCACGGCCCTCACCACCTCGCAGGGTCCGCCCCCGGCTCGGGCCAGGCCTTGGCCGGCCGGTGAGGCGAGCTCGGCGCGCGGGTCCAGCGGCAGGGGGCGGAAGCCCAGCCCGTGTGCGGTGACGGCGGCCTCGAAGCGGGCGTGGGTGGCGAGGGACACCTCGTGCCCGCCGGCGCTCAGGCGCCTCCCGAGTCCGGTGTAGGGGGCGACGTCGCCCCATGAACCGGCGGTGACGATGAGTACGCGCATGCTCCCAGGGTGTCAGGCCGCAAGCCGCCCGGGTCCGGGGCATTTCCGGCAGAGTGGGTGCGGGTCCCTGGCGCGGGGCGCATCCTGAGGGTGTGACGGCGAGACCGGACAGTGGCGGCCCCGCCGCGGACGCCATGGCCCGGGTGCTCGCGCGGGCCACCGTCGATGCGGTGCAGGCGGTCGGCGGGTACGCGGGCGGGGTCTACTTGCGCTCCGGAACCCCCGGGCTGCTGCGGATGGCGGTGTTGACGGGGCTGCCCGGGCCGCTGTTCCGGCCCTGGTGGCGGATGCACGCCAACCGCCCGTACCCGGTCGCGGAGGCGTACCGCTCGGGGCAGGCCGTGCACCTGCCCGACGCCGAGACGTCCATGCAGCGGTTCCCTCAGCTGATGGCCGGGCTGCCCTTCCCCTTCGCGTCGCTATACGAGCCGGTCAACGCCGGGCCGGAGCGGTTCGGGGTGCTGCTGGTGCTGTGCGAGGCGACCCCCGGGGTCCCGGTCGGCGCCGCGGTCCGGGAGCGGATGCGTGCGGCAGCGCACGACCTGGCCCGCGCGCTGGCCGCCCTCGGCGCGGACGGGGTGCCGGTGTTCTGGGACGGCGACCCGGTGAGCGCGCCGGCGCCCGCCGCGGCCGCGGGCGCCCGCCAGGCGGTGGACCGGCTGGCGCAGGCCCTCATCTCCGTGGACCGGCAGGGCAGGATCGGCTTCGTCAACAGCGCCGCGCTGCGGCTGCTCGCAGCCGACCCGGCCGAACTGCGCGGGGAGGTGCTGTGGGAGGCGCTGCCCTGGCTCGGGCATCCGGCGTACGAGGACCACTTCCGGGCCGTGTTCATGGCGTCGGAGCCGGTGCACTTCCCGGCGCGGCGCGGCGGGCCGGCGTCCGGGGACTGGCTGTCGGTGGGCCTGTATCCCGCGCCGGACGGGGTCACCGTCACCGTGGGCGCGTCCGAACAGCCCGCGTACGCACCCGGGTCGGTGGCCCGGCCGGGCGCCGGCCCCGGTTCCCCGGGCTTCGGTTCACCCGCCGACCGGGCCTCGGCCCTCTACCGTCCGGTGGCGCTCGCCATCGCGCTGACCGAGGCGGTGACGGCCCGCCAGGTGTCGGCCGTGGTCACCGACGAACTGCTGCCGGCCTTCGGCGGGCGCCAGTTGGCGATCTACCTGCTCAACGAGCGGCATCTGCACCTGGCTTGGGAGACCGGTTTCCCCCAGGGCTTCCTGAGCCGCTTCGACGGGGTGGCGCTCGACGTGCGGCTGCCGGGTGTGGAGACCCTCACCTCGGGCCGGCCCATGTTCTTCGAGTCGATGGAACACCTGGCCGCGGCCTATCCGGGGATTCCGCTGGACGCCGACGTCGGGGCCCGAGCCTTCCTGCCGCTGATCGCCTCCGGCCGGCCGGTGGGCTCGTGCATCCTCGGCTTCGACTCCCCGCGCGGGTTCAGCCCGGAGGAGCGTACGGCGCTGACCGCCCTGGCGGGCCTGATCGCGCAGGCCCTGGAGCGGGCTCAGCGCTACGACAACGAGGCGGCGCTGGCCCGCGGCCTGCAGGCCGCGCTGCTCCCGCACCGGTTGCCGGTGCTCGACCACGTGGTGACGGTCGGCCGCTACCTGCCGGGCACGGTGGGCATGGAGGTGGGCGGCGACTGGTACGACGTACTCGACGCGGGCGGCGGACGCCTCGCCCTGGTCATCGGCGACGTCCAGGGCCACGGGGTCGCGGCCGCGGCCACCATGGGCCAACTGCGCAGCGCAGTACGGGCCTTCGCGCTGAGCGGCAATACGCCGGAAGAGGTGATGCGGGGCACCAACCGGCTGCTGATCGACCTGGACCCCGGCCAGTTCGCCAGCTGCTGCTACATACTCCTCGACCCGGTGACGGGCCGTGCCCGCGCCGTGCGGGCCGGGCACCCCCAGCCGGTGCTGCGCCACCCCGACGGCCGGACCGAGGTGCTGGACCTGGCCGGCGGGGTCGTGCTCGGCATCGACCCCGAGGCCACGTACCCCGTCACCGAGTTGACCCTGCCGTCCGGGGCGGTGCTCGTCCTGTACACCGACGGGCTGGTGGAGACGCCGGGAGCCGACATCGACGAGGGGGTGGAACGGCTGCGAGCCACACTGGCCGGAGCCAGCCCGGCCCCGCTGACGGAGACCGCCGACCGGCTGGTCAGCGAGGCGGGGAACATCGCCGACCGGCCGGACGACATCGCCCTGCTGCTCGCCACCCGTACGGACGCCGCGCACGGGGAGGATGCGTAGCAGCGGGCGTACGCGTCACCGTGGATCAGCGCGTCGGCTACCGCGAGCGCCGGCCCGAGGCCGACGGCGGGGCGCCCTTGAGCAGCAGCACGTCCAGCGGTTCGAAGCGCGGGCCGTACTTACCCGCAGTAACGAGGCGTGCGCGGCGGAACATCCCGGCCGGGGCTCGTATCGGCAAAGCGGAGGAAAATTCGCGGGCCGCCCGCTGCGGTTCCCGCACCCACGGATTCCGCAGCGTTTACGCGGTCTTAACGCTCCGGACGTGTACCGGGCAGGTCCCGGACGATGGAATCCGCAGGTGAACAGCTATTGACCTGCGGATCCCGTGGGGCTTCGATGACGGCCCGGGAGCCACGGAAAAACTTGCTCACCACCGCCTCGGAGGCGATACCGCTCCCGCGCTCATTCACCGCACCGGCCGATCGGAACCCCGCACGATGACTGACACGATCAGCGCCCCTCAGGCCCTCGCCCCCGCCACGGGGCCCACCCCGCAGAAGCTCAAGCGCTCGATCGGCGTGGTCGGCGGAACTCTGCTGACGCTCTCCTGCGTGACGCCCGCCTCGACGCTCTTCGTCGTCGTGCCCGACCTGTTCTCCAGCCTCGGCACGTGGACCGCCCTGACCATCGCCATCGGCTCGCTGCTCTGCATCGGCGTCGCGTTCTGCTACTCGGAGCTCGGCACCCTCATCCCCAGCGCCGGCGGCGAGTACGCGATGGTCTCCACCATGGCCGGCCGCCTCGCCGGGTGGCTGGTCTTCGTGCTGTCCCTGCTGGTCGTGATGATCGTGCCGCCCGTGATCGCCATGGGCACCGCGGACTACCTCTCCCCCGTGGTCGACATACCGGCCCCGGTGGCCGGCGGCGCCGTGATGCTGCTCGCCACCCTCGCCGGTCTCCTCGACCTGCGGGCCAACGCGTGGATCACCGGCATCTTCCTCGTCCTGGAGGTCGTGGCCGCCGCGCTCGTCGCCGTACTCGGCTTCGCCCACAGCGAGCGGGGCGCCGACGCCCTGGTGCACGGCACGGTGGCCGCCGAGGGCGGCGGCACCTCCACCGTCACCGCGATGATGGTCGTCTCCGGGCTCGCCATCGCCCTGTTCATCACCCAGGGGTTCTCGACGGCCGTCTACCTCTCCGAGGAGCTGGAGAAGCCGCGGCGCAACGTCCCGCGGACCGTGCTCGCCACCCTCGCCATCTCCACCGCCGTCATCCTGGTCCCGGTCATCGCCATCACCGTGGGCGCCCCGGACCTGGAGGCCCTGACCGCGGGCGACCTCGGCTCCATGGTCACCGCCTGGTCGAACTCCGCCGTCGGCACCTTCGTCAGCCTCTGCGTCGCCCTCGCCATCGTCAACGCGGGCATCGTCATGGTCATCCAGAACTCCCGGGTGCTCTTCGCCTCCGCCCGCGACAAGGCCTGGCCCGCGCCCGTCAACCAGGCGCTGTCCCGGCTGGGCCGCTTCGGCTCCCCGTGGGTGGCCACGCTGCTGGTCGGCGTCCCGGGGGCGGCCATGTGCTTCGTCAACCTCGACACCCTGTACGGGGTCACCGGTGTCTCGGTGACCGGCATGTACCTGCTCGTCGCCGTGGCCACGCTGTTCAGCCGCCGTGGTGCGCACCGCGAGGCGAACGCCTGGCGGATGCCGCTGTGGCCCGCGGTGCCGGTGGTGCTGATCCTCGTGCTGACGTACATCCTGATCCAGCAGGAGGCCCGCTACCTGCTGTGGACGGGCGGCATCACCGCCGTCGCCACGCTGTACTGGGCGCTGTACCTGCGGCCGCGCAAGGACACGCGCTGGCTGGTCAGCATTCCGGAGGACGGTGAGAACGGCGAGAACGGCGAGAACGTTGATGGCGTCGCGCCCGCCGTCGCCGTCGCGTAGCAACCGGTCCGATGGGCCGGCGCCGGGGCTTCCCGGCGCCGGCCCATCGGTCGTTTCAGTCACCGCCGCCGGCCGGGCCGGCCGGGGACGGAAGTCGGCCGCCCGGCGGTGACGGCGAACGGTCAGCCGGCGCCGCCCAGCGTGAGGGCGGTGTTCACCAGGCCGACGTGACTGAACGCCTGGGGGAAGTTGCCGAGTTGGCGCCCGGCGACGGGGTCGTACTCCTCGGCGAGCAGTCCCACGTCATTGCGTACGGCCAGCAGCCGCTCGAAGAGGTCCCGGGCCTCCTTCTCCCGCCCGGTCATGTGCAGGGCATCGGCCAGCCAGAACGAGCAGGCCAGGAAGGCCCCTTCGTCGCCGGGCAGACCGTCCACCGACCGGCCCTCGGTGCTGTAGCGGCGCACCAGGCCGCTGGTGCCGAGCTCCGCGCGGACCGCGTCGACCGTGCCGATCACCCGGGGGTCCTCGGGGGGCAGGAAGCCGACCCGCGGGATGAGCAGGGTCGCCGCGTCCAGCTCGCGGGAGCCGTAGTACTGGGTGAAGGTGTTCCGCTCGGGGTCGTAGCCCTTCTCGCACACGTCGCGGTGCACCTCGTCCCTTATGGCCCGCCAGCGCTTCACGTCGCCGCCCATCGAGGGGTCGCGCTCCAGGCTCCGTACGGCCCGGTCCGCCGCGACCCAGGCCATCACCTTGGAGTGGGTGAAGTGGCGGCGCGGGCCGCGCACTTCCCACAACCCCTCGTCGGGCCGGTGCCAGTTGCGCTCCAGGAAGTCGAGCAGCGCGAGCTGGATCTGCCAGGCGTGCTTCTCCGAGGGCAGGCCGGAGGTCCGGGCCAGGTACAGCGAGTCGATGACCTCCCCGTACACGTCGAGCTGGAGCTGGTTCACGGCCGCGTTGCCGATGCGGACCGGGGCGGAGGAGGCGTAGCCGCGCAGCCAGGGCAGGTCGGTCTCGGGGATCCGCCGTTCGCCCGCGATGCCGTACATGATCTGCAGGTCGGCGGGGTCGCCCGCGACGGCGCGCAGCAGCCAGGCCCGCCACGCGCGGGCCTCGTCGAGGAAGCCGGTGGCGAGGAGCGAGCCGAGGGTCAGGGTGGAGTCGCGCAGCCAGCAGTAGCGGTAGTCCCAGTTGCGGACGCCGCCGAGCTCCTCGGGGAGGGAGGTGGTGGAGGCGGCGACGATACCGCCGGTGGGCGCGTAGGTGAGGGCCTTGAGGGTGATGAGGGAGCGGGTCACCGCCTCCTTGTAGGGGCCTTCGTAGCGGCACTGGTCGGCCCATTCGCGCCAGTCGTCGAGGCTCTGCTGCAGGGCTTCGTACGGGTCCACGGGGTCGGGGCGCGGATCGTACGAGGGGTGCCAGGTCAGGACGAAGGCGACGCGCTCGCCGGCGGCGACGGTGAACTCGGAGCGGGTGCTGTTGTCCTCGCCCCAGGTCCGTACGGGCGGTTCGCTGCGCAGCCACGCGGAGTCGGGTCCGGCGACGGCTACGCGGTCGCCTTCGCAGCGGCGGACCCAGGGGACGACGTTCCCGTAGTCGAAGCGCAGGCGCAGGACGCTGCGGACGGTCGCCTCGCCGGAGATCCCCTCGATGATCCGCATCACGTCGGGCGCGGTGTCGCGCTGCGGCATGAAGTCGGTGACCTTGAAGGCGGCTCCGTCACGGGTCTCCCAGTACGACTCCAGGACCAGCGAGCCGTCGACGTAGGCGCGTCGGGTGCAGCGCTCGCCGTCCGCCGCGTCGGCCGGGGCGATGCGCCAGTGGCCGTTCTCCACGTCGCCGAGGAGCGCGGCGAAGCAGGCCGCCGAGTCGAAGCGCGGCAGGCACAGCCAGTCGATGGACCCGTCGCGGCCGACGAGCCCACTCGTCATCAGGTCGCCGATGAGTGCGTAGTCTTCGATGGGTTGTGTCATTTGTGCGCTGTTCCCCCGAATGCCCGGGGCCAATCAGGCGGGACCCCGGACACCACTCCCTTGCTCAGTTCCGTACGAGGAGCAGCCCGCCCGCGAGGACCACGGCGAGGAGGAGGGCGAGCGCACCGTACGCCAGGCGGTGGGCGCGCAGTACGGGCAGGAAACGGTCGGCGGCGTACCGGCCGGGGCCGGTGAGCGCGAGGGCCGCGGCGCCGACGGTCAGCAGCAGTTCGTACTCGATGCCCTTCGGGGCGAAGAACGCCCCGGTGCCGTGCACGGCGATGGCGTTGATCATGGTGCCGACGACGGCTGCCCCGGCGAGCGGGGTGAGCAGTCCGACGGCGAGCCCGAGGCCGCCGAGGGTCTCGGTCAGGCCGGCGATCACGGCCATGGCGTCGCCGGCCGGGTAGCCGCTGGCGGTGAAGAACTGTCCGGTGCCGCTGATGCCGCCGCCGTCGAACCAGCCGAAGAGCTTCTGGCTGCCGTGGGAGGCCATGGTCAGACCGAGGACGAGGCGCAGGAGCAGCAGGCCGACGTCGTGGCCGGGGGTGGAGAGGGAGAGGGCGGTGGCGGTGGGGCTGGATACGGCCGGTGCGGCGGCCTGCGGCTTCGTCGAGGTGACGGAGGGGCTGGTCATGGGGGATTCCTTCCGGTCGGACGGTTCGGTGCGGGGGGGTGCTCGGGTTGCTCAGGTTGTTCAAATTCGAACCGCCGGGTCGACCATAACCACTGATTCAAATTGGAACAACCCGTGTAGGCTGGACGCATGGCTGAAACGAGATGGCTGAACGATCGCGAGATGCGGGCCTGGAGCGGCTTCCTGGCCGCGTCCGCCCTGGTGAACCGCCACCTCGACCAGCAGCTCAAGGACGATTCCGGACTCTCGCACCCGCAGTACGAGATCCTCGTACGGCTCGCCGCGGCTCCGGACGGCGAGCTCCGGATGACGGAACTCGCCAATGGCCTGATCAACTCCAAGAGCGGGCTGACCTACCAGGTCACCCAGATGGAGAAGGCCGGGCTGGTCCGGCGCCGCAGCTGCCCCTCCGACGTCCGCGGGGTCTTCGCCGTCCTCACCGAGACCGGCCGCGCCCTCCTGGAGGAGGCCGCGCCCGGACACGTGGCCACGGTGCGCGAGGTCCTCGTCGACGTACTCACCGCCGAACAACTCGACGCGCTCGCCGACGGGCTGGGCGAGGTGAGCCGTCGGCTGCGCGCCCAGGGCGCCTGACCGGTTACGGGCCCCGGAGCGGGTATAGAGGTGGCATGGACGCAACGTTCTGGCTGACCGTCGCCGCGATCGTCGCCCTCGGGCTGGCCGCGGCCGCGGCCGTGCTGCTCGTACGGGTCTTCAAAGCGCGGCGGCTGCTGCTCGACTCGGGGATCCCGCTGCGCGACAAGGCACTGTTCTGGATCGCCGTGGTCTACACCGTCTCGCCGGTGGACCTCATCCCCGACCCGGTGTACCTGGACGACATCGGGGTGCTGCTGCTGGCGCTGCGCTCGCTGCACGCCGCCGCGGCGGCGGCCCGCCCGCTCGTGCAGGCCCCGGCGATCCCGCCGCACCTCACCGCACGCCGCGCGGGCGGAACTGAACGCTGACGCGGGGGCCGACGGCGCGGGCCGATTTGGGGACCGCGTGCTCCATCGTGCGCTGGCAGGAGCCGCCCATCACCACGAGGTCGCCGTGTCCCAGGGGCAGCCGGAGCAGGGTGGGGCCGCCGTCGCGGGGGCGGAACGCCAGGTCGCGCGGGTCGCCGACGGAGACGATCGCGACCATCGTGTCCTCGGTCGAGGAGCGGCCGGTGCGGTCGCCGTGCCAGGCGACGCTGTCCCGGCCGTCGCGGTAGAGGCAGAGTCCGGCGGTGACGAAGGGCTCGCCGAGCTCGGCGGCGTAGTGCCGGGTCAGCGCCTCCCGGGCCTCGGTGAGCACGGGGTGCGGCAGGGGCTCGCCCTCGCCGTAGAAGGCGAGCAGCCGCGGTACGTCGACCTCCCGCTCGTACATCTGCCGCCGCTCGGCCCGCCACGGGACGTCGGCGGCCAGCCGCTCGAACAGCGCGTCCGCCCCGGACAGCCAGCCGGGCAGGTGGTCGACCCAGGCCCCGGCCCCGAACCCCAGATCCGTGCGCCGCAGGCCCGACAGCGGCCCGAGCCGGATCTCGTCGGTCTGGTCGAAGAGGGAGCCCTGGAGTGCGTGCATGCCATCAGGATACGCCCCTATCCGAACACCTGCGCGAATATCCAGCGTGCTCGTGCGCGGGCCGTCGACTGCGGAAAACCACCTGGCAGGTCGCGGACAAGAGCGTTACGATCACCGCGATGACCACTCATTCACTTCACAGATCGGGGGTCCCATCCGCGCAAGGTGAGTGCTGATGCTCACTCACATCGCGAATGGGGATTCCCGCTTTTCCTTCTGGCTGCGCGTGCGCGAGTTCGCCGTGCCGCCGTCCATGATCGAGACTGCGACCGTACGCCGGACTGCCGGGGACTGGGCAGGGGCGTGTGCCGCCGCAGGCATCGACGTCGATTTCAATCCGCGTTCCGTGGCGCGTACCCACGGCCAGGAGACCGCCGCCCGGATCCGGGCCGATCTCCGCCATCTGGCACCCGACCTGCTGCGCTGGCACATGCCGCGCATCGCTCCCGACGGGCTGCTGCGCCCCGGTCTGACCGTGTCCCTGGCTCGGTACGACGCCGCCGGGCATGACGGCGCGCGTCCGGTACACCTCGTGGCCCGGACCGTCCCCGCCTGGGCGGACGCCGGTCAGCGGATCAGTCTCGCGCTGTGGGACGGGCCCGGCCCCGGCGCGGCCCGCCGCTCCCTCCATCCGCACCTGCGTCCCAGCCCACGGTTCCGCCTCGACCTGCACCGTCACCTCTGGGACGCGCGCAGGGCCGGTGAACTGCGCGGCCGGTCCGGGGCCGACCGGGTGTCCGGCGACGGACCGGCCCTTCCGGAAGGGCAGTTGCTCCCGCCGGGGCACCGCTGCGCCGTGGACCGGTGGGCCGACGAGGCGGGGATCCTGCTCCGCGCCGAAGGGCGGGCCGGCGGCGCCGTCACCGTGCGGATCGGGGCCCGACACCGGCTGGTACTGGACCTGGGGCCGGACGGGGCTGCCCCGCCCGGCGTACGGACCTGGGCGGGCGCCGCTGATGAAGGTGCACCCGTGCTGCCCGACGCCGCGACATGGGTGCTGCCCGACCTGGAACTGCTGCGCACCGGGGCCATCGCGGCCGACCGGCTGCACCCGTTGGTCGCCTCGGCGCTCGTACCGGATCACGCGCCGGCCGGACCGCCCCGGGCTCCGGACCGGGCAGGGCAGCCGCGCATCGTGGAGTGCCGGGGAGCCCGGCACCGGATCGGTCTGCTCGACGGGGTGCTGGCGCCCTGGGACCACCACCCGGACGAGATCCGCCGCGAGGAGCTGCTGGTCGCGCTGACCGGCACTCCGCTCCCCTGCCTCCAGGCCATCGATGAGGCCCACCGTCGCCCCGACTGCCTCACCGGCGTCCGCGAACGCCTGGACCACGGCGACACCGCCGGTGCGCTGGCCGTCGTGGAAGGCCTGCTCGGCCCCGGCGCACTGCTGCGCGCCGGCGATCTGCGCGACGAGCTGGAGGCGGCCGCGCAACAGCGGATCACCTACGGGTTGTTCCGGGCAGGTCTGTCGGGGCCCGGCCCCGGCCGCATCCGCCCGGGCACCGGCCGGCCCCGGCACCACCGATCGCATCCGCGCAACACGACGGCCCGCTGAGCCGACCGCCCGGCCCGACCTGACCCGACCCGACCGCGTCTGCCCCGGGGACCGTCGTCCCCGCCACCCCCGTGAACCACGAACCCCCAAGGTGATCGAACATGCCCACGCCCATGCCTGCGCCCATGCCCGCGCCCATGCCCGCGTACGCCTCCCAGCTCGACGTCGCCGGCGAGTTGCTGGCCCTGCTGCGCGACTCCACCACCGAACCCCGCCCCGACGTACAACTGGAGGCCCTGACCCTGGCCGTGGCCGCCGACCTGCCCGTACTGCTGTGGGGTGAGCCGGGCATCGGCAAGACCGCGGCCCTGACGCAGCTCGCCGCATCCCTGGACCTGCCGCTGACCACCGTGATCGCCAGCGTGCACGAGCCGTCCGACTTCTCCGGCCTGCCCATCGTCGGAGACGACCCCGCGGTCCAGGGCGTCCCGATGGCCCCGCCGGACTGGGCCGTGCGACTCGTACGGGCCGGCCGCGGCCTGCTGTTCCTCGACGAGCTGTCCACCGCGCCGCCGGCCGTGCAAGCCGCCCTGCTCCGCCTCGTGCTGGAGCGGCGGATCGGGTCCCTGCAACTGCCGCCCGAGGTCCGGATCGTGGCCGCCGCCAATCCGCGGTCCTCCGCGGCCGACGGCTGGGAGCTGAGCCCGCCACTGGCCAACCGCTTCGTGCACCTCCAGTGGATCCACGACCACGAGGTCGTGGTGCGAGGCCTCGGCGGGACCTGGCCCAGGGCGACCCTGCCGCGGCTCGACCCCTCGATGCTGCCGCAGGCCGTGGACTTCGCCCGTCGCGCGGTGTGCGGGCTCCTCGCCGCGCGCCCCAAGCTCGTACACCAACTGCCCGGCAGCGAAGCCCGCCGGGGCGGCCCCTGGCCGTCGCCCCGCAGCTGGGAGACGGCGCTGCGCCTGACCGCCTTCGCCACCGCGGCCGGATCCTCCAGGGAAGTGCTGTCCCTGCTGGTCAGGGGCACCGTCGGGGACGGGCCCGGACTGGAGCTGCTGGCCGGCCTGGACCGGATGGACCTGCCCGATCCCGAGTCGCTGCTCGCCGACCCCGCCGGAGCCGAACTGCCCGAGCGCGGGGATCTGCGCCAGGCCGTGCTCGACGGGGTGGTGGCGGCGGTGCGCACGCGCCCGGACAAATACCGCTGGGACGCGGCCTGGGCGGTGCTGGCCCGGGCCTTGGAGACCGGAGCCCCGGACCTGGTGGTCGTCCCCGCGACCACGCTCGCGGCGCTGCGCCGCGAGGACTGGGACGTACCGGCGTCGATCGACCGGCTCGCCGCGGCGGTGTCCCTGTCCCGGCGGGCCGACGCCGCGGCGGCCCGTACCTCGGTCGGCGCGGAGGCCGGACGATGACCGCCGTCGCCGTCGCCGCCGTCGCACCGGGGACGCTGGACCTCGACAAGCTCTTCGCCGCCCGGCTGTACGCCGTACGGGTCCGGCCCTACCTGGCGACGGCCCTGTTCGCCCTGCACACCGTGGAGTCACGGCGCGTGCCGACGATGGCCGTCGACCGGCACTGGCGGTGCTACGTCTCGCCCTCGTTCGTGGACCGTACGCCCGTGGAGGAACTGGCGGGGGTGTGGGTCCACGAGGTGTCGCACCTGCTGCGCGACCACCACGGGCGCGGCGACCGGGTCGCGCGGGAGCGCGGGCTGAGCGGCCCGGCGCAGCGGCTGCGGATGAACATCGCGGCGGACCTCGAGATCAACGACGACGCGTTCGGCGACGGGCTCGTCCTGCCCGAAGGCGCCGTCCGCCCGGCGTCCTTGGGGCTGCGCGAGGGCGAGCTCATGGAGGACTACCTGTGGCAGTTCGGCCTCGGGCCGAGTACGCAGCACCTGGCCTGGCTGGACTGCGGCAGCGGCGCCGACGGACTGGAGCGGGAGTGGGACCTGGGAGCGGACGGCGCGCACGGGCTCAGCGAACAGGAAAGGGACGCGGTGCGGTTCCGGGTGGCGCAGGGCATCACCGCCCGTCCGGGCGACGCACCCAAGGGGTGGAAGAGATGGGCGGAGGAGGCCTTCCACCCGCCGCAGCCCTGGCGGGAGTTGCTGGGGGCGGCGCTGCGTGCGGCGGCATCCGGCTCGGGGGCGGGCCAGGACTACACGTACGGCCGTCCCTCCCGGCGCTCGGCCGGGCTGCCCGGCATCGTGCTGCCGAGCCTGCGGCGCAGGCCGCCCCGGGTCTCGGTGATCATCGACACCTCGGCGTCGGTCAGCGACGCCGAGCTGGGCAGCGCACTCCTCGAGGTCGCCGCGATCTCCCGGGCCGTGGGCGGCCGCCGCGACCTGATCACGGTGGTGCCGTGTGACGCGGCGGCCCGCATCGTGCACCCGCTGTGCCGCGGCGAGGGCATCCCGCTGATGGGCGGCGGGGGTACGGACCTGCGTACGGGCTTCGCCGAGGCACTCCGATCGGGGCCCCGGCCGGACGTCATCGTGGTCCTGACCGACGGCCAGACCCCCTGGCCGGGTACGCGGCCCCCGTGCCGGACGGTGGTGGGCCTGTTCCCCCGGGGCCGGGCCGGCGGGTCGTGGGACGAGGACGACCCCGACTACGTGCCGGACTCGCCGCCCGAGTGGGCCCGGGTGGTCGACATCGGATCCTGACCTGCTGCCCGGTGAACCGACCCCGTGTTCGACCCGGTCGTGCCTGGAGCTACCTTCGTAGCCACCACCACAGGCCGGCCGGGGGAGACAGGCAGATGGACGAGCGGCTCGAAGCCGAAGGCGAGGTGGCGGTCGCCCGCCTGGCCATCGACAGCGGGGACCTGCGGCATGCGGCGAAGCACCTCGGCAACGCGCTGACCGCCGATCCCGGCTGCCCCGACGCCTACGAGGCCCTGGGCGAACTCGCCGCGACCGTGGGCGGGCCCGCCGCCGCCCTGGAACTGTTCCCCGCCGACGAGCCCTACATCGGATCGGTCGCCTGCGTCGCCCAGCTCCACGCGGCCGCCGGTCAGTGGGAGCCGGCCCTGTCCGCGCTGGCCGCGGTGATCGGCGCCGACCCCGAGCGCCCCTGGGCGCAGGTCGCCTGGCTGGCCGACCCCGGCCTGCCCGGCAGGCTCTCGCCCGACGCCGTCACCCAGGCCGTCGCCGGTCTCTCGCGTGCCCTGCCCGACCCGCTGCCCCCGCAGCTCCGTGACGGCATCCGGCCCTTCTACGCGCTGGTCAGAGCCGCCGTCGCCGCCCACCCCGGGCACACCCTGCTGCACGCGATGGCCTCCACGCTGGCCCGCCGCTTCGGCGACGTGTCCGACGCCGTCGCCTGGGCCGAGCGCGCGCGACGCCTCGAGCCTGGCCACTGGCAGGCCGTCATCCTCGGCACCGCGCTGCTCGCCGCCGGACGCCACGAGGACGCCCTGGCCGTGTGGGAGGAGGAGATCGCCCGCGACCCCTCGGACCTGGACCTGTACGTGGACGTCGCCGAGCTGTACGGGAAGACCGGCCGCCCCGCCGAGGGCCTGGCCTGGCTCGACCGAGCCCTGGCCGCGGAACCGGGCCACCCCAAGGCCGCCCCGGCCGCACTCGCCCTGCGCCACGCCGTCGACGGCGGTACGAGGCACCTGCTGGCCCTCTGCGACCACCTGCGCGCCCACCCCGACCACGGCTACGCGGCGCACCTGCTGGGCGGGCTCTGCGCGAACCAGCCGTGGCTCGGACACGTGCACCCCGCCTTCGAGGCGAGCGTGAACGCGCTGCACCAGATGCTCGCCGCCCCCGGGAGCGCCCGCGACCACGAGATCGAGCTGCTCGGCTCCGCCCTGGAGGCGCCCAGTACGCGCCTTGCCGTGCGCATGGGCTTCCCGCGCTCGAAGCTCGACTACCAGTCCGTACACGCGCCCGACCCCCGGCTCGCGCAGTACGGGGTCGACACGGTCCTGTGGCGGTTCGAGGGCTCTGACGGCCTCGAGGGCCGCCCGGCCGTCGCCCCGCCGACGCCGGCGGCCGCGGAACTCATGCGCCAGGTCGCCTCGTTGAGCTGGTCGGCGCCGAATGCCGCGTACGACCACGCCGTGCGGCTCGCCGGCCTGTCCGCGGAGGACCTGCTGGCCGTGTGCGTCCACCCGCCGCTGCCCCGGGAGGACGAGCAGGGGGCGTACCTGCTGGGCCGGCAGCCCGAGATGTGGGTACGGGCCGTACAGACCTTCGCCTGCCTGGGCCTGGCCCACCACCGCGCGGACGAGCCCTGGCAGGACTCCCGGCGCAGGGCCCTGCTCCTGGACCTGCTCTACGGCCCTGAGGACTGGACGAACGAGGCCGCGGGCTTCGCCCTCCTCGCCACCGCCTGGGCCGACCCCACGACCCGCGAGGACATCGGAGCCCGCCTGGTCGACCGCATGATGGCGGTGGGCAAGGCCTGGCAGGACCGCGACGCGACGATCCTCGCCTCGCTCTGCCACCTCGTCCTGGCCTGCCCGTGGCTCCAGGAGACCTTCCTCGACCTGGCCACGAAGATGCTGGCCGCGGCCACGGACCACCACGCGCAGCCCGCGCCGGACGAAGCGGAACGCCGAGCGGACATCACGTCCGCCCTGGCCGCCCGCCGCGCGGCGCAGCCCCCGAAGCCCCGCTCCCTCCTCACCCGCCTCTTCGGCCGCACCCGCTGAACCCACTGAACCCCGGTGGGCGCGCGGCCTGGTTGTAGCGGGGGGCCGGGGTCGCTACGCTCGCGGCAGAAAGCGGCTTCCGTGTGCGTTCGCCGAGCTTGAGGAAGCGGGGACGGATGGCTTCCGGGGTCACTCTTGCCGTCGTTGGTGCCGGGGATCGCGGGGTCTGGCACGCCCGTTGGGCTCTCGCGCATCCGCAGCGGGCCCGCGTCGTCGCGGTGGCCGAGCCGCGGAAGGTCCGGCGGGAGAGGTTCGCGGCCGAACACGGGCTGGACGCCGGGGCGGTGGTGGACGACTGGCGGGTGCTGGCGTCCCGGGGCCGCGTCGCGGACGCGGTGCTGATCTGCACCCTGGACCGCGAACATCTGGAGCCTGTACTGGCGTTCGCCGCGCTCGGCTACCACATCATGCTCGAGAAGCCGATGGCGCTGACCGAGGACGAATGCCGGCGCATCGTGGCCGCCGTGGAGGACGCCGGAGTGATCCTCGCCGTCGGCCACGTCCTGCGCTACACCCCCTACACGCAGGCCCTGAAGCGCGTGGTCGACTCCGGCCGGATCGGCGAAGTCGTCAGCGTGCAGCACCTGGAGCCGGTCGGCTTCTGGCACCAGGCTCACTCGTTCGTACGGGGCAACTGGCGTCGCGAGGACCAGGCGACCACCATGCTGATGGCGAAGTCCTGCCACGACCTGGACTGGTTGCAGTACGTGCTGGGCCGGCCGCCCGTGCGCGTCTCCAGCTTCGGGCGCCTCTCGCACTTCCGGTCGGAGAACAGGCCCGCGGGCGCCGCCGACCGGTGCCTGGACTGTGCGGTGGAGACCGGTTGCCCCTACTCCGCCCGGCGCGACTACGGCGACCGGCTGGCCGGGGGGCGGCACGGCTGGCCGCTCAGCGTGGTGGTCGACGAGTTCACGCCGCAGGCCCTGGAGACCGCGCTGCGCGAAGGCCCGTACGGGCGCTGCGTGTACGCCTGCGACAACGACGTGGTCGACCACCAGGTGGTGGCCATGGAGTTCGACTCGGGGGCCACCGCCACCTTCACCATGACCGCCTTCACCGAGCAGGCGGACCGCCAGACCCGCATCTTCGGCACGCGCGGCGAGCTGCGAGGGGACGGCGCACGGCTCCGCGTCTACGACTTCCTGACCCGTACCGAGGAGGTCGTCGGTCCCGGTACGGAAGGCGCGATGGACGCCGCCGGGGGCCACGGGGGCGGGGACACCGGCCTGATGGACGCGTTCGTCGACGCCGTCGCCACCGGCGACCCCGGGCTGGTGAAATCCGGGCCCCGCGAATCCCTCACCAGCCATCTGACGGTGCTGGCCGCCGAGCGCGCCCGGCGGAACAACACCGTGGAGACCTTGCGGCCGTGAGGGGCGAGAGGGGCGAGAGGGGCGAGAGCGATTGATGCGATCGCTTCGGGGGCTCAGGCCGTGTGGTTCAGGTCCTCGCGGCGGACCGCGTGCATGAAGGGCAGGCCGGCGGCGTAGCGGGCGATCTCCTCGATCGCGGAGCCGGCCATCCGGTGGAGTTCGTTGCCGAGGGAGCCGGCGATGTGTGGCGTGAGCAGCACGTTGGGCAGGTCGTAGAGGGGGGAGTCGGCCGGCAGGATCTCCGGATCGGTGACGTCGATGACCGCGTGCAGCCGGCCGGAGGCCAACTCGTCGGTGACCGCGGCCCCGTCGACCAGCGAGCCGCGCGCCGTGTTGATCAGCGTGGCGCCGTCGCGCATCAGTGCGAGGCGCCGACGGTCGATCATCGCCCGCGTCTCGGGCAGCGCCGGTGCGTGCAGGCTGACCACGTCGGAGATCCGGCACAGTTCGTCGAGCCCGACCCGGCGGGTGCCGAGAGCCGTGGCCTGATGGTCGCTCAGGTACGGGTCGTACACGAGGAGTTCGAGATCATACGGGCGCAGCAGCTCGATCACCCGGCGCCCGATGCGGGAGGCCCCGACGATGCCCACGATCCGGCGGTAGTTGCCCGCGTGCCCGTACCGCTGATGCCAGTCGTGGTGACGGCCGCGGACGCTGCGGTACTCCTCGCGCAGCTGCATCACGCACTTGTTGGCGAGGAGGACCATGGCGACGGTGTACTCGGCCACGGGTACGGAGTTGGCCGGCGCGGCTGAGGAGACGGTGATGCCGCGGTCCCAACAGGCTTCGGTGACGAAGTCTTTGACGGAACCGGCGGCGTGCACGACGGCCTTGAGGCGGGGCGCGGCCGCGAGTGCGCGGGCGTCTACGGCCGGGGCTCCCCAGAAGGTGAGCAGCACCTCGGCCTGCGCCAGCGCCGCCGCCACCTCGGGTCTGGCGAAGTCGTCGGCGACGAGCTCGACGTCGAGTTCGGCGACCTCCTGGAGCCGGCGGGCGCTCGCGTCGTCCAGCAGGCGGGGAAGGAGCTCGGGGTCCATCGCGAGCAGGGCTCGCGGGCGGCGCACAGGCATCTGGGGCTCCTTGCGGCTGAGTGAGGCTCCGCTGACTCTATGAGCCTCCGTCTGCCGTCCGGATCCGTGCCCGTGACCGGCTGCTCAAGCGCCGATGACGGGGGTGTACCGATCCGCTGTGCAGCCCGGTCGGGAAGAGCCGGCCGAGGTGTCCGGTTGCCCTGCGGGCCGGACGGCAGCACGTGGTGCCCTTGGTGCGGAGGAGCGCCGGCCGCGCGATGGCGGGGGGTGCCACCGCGCGGCTCGGGCTCGCTCGGGAATCCGCGCCGCTCACCGCCGCGGACCCCGTGACCACGCGTATGGCCACTCTCCGTCGACCCAAACGGTCGAAGCTCACTCTTTCTCGAAAGCGAGCCGTCGATTCCGTGCGCAGGGGGGTGGCGCCTCGGGTCTCTGGGCAGGTGCGCCGTCGAAGGAGGTTCCTCCGCATCCTGCGCCACTGGAGCGGAAGGGCCACGGTTCCGATCGATCGAAGGGGTTGTTTCGCATGACGGAGAACGTGTGGACCTACCGCGCCGGCGTCGACTACCTGGCGGCCGACCTGACCGGCTACGGGGTCGAGGCGCTCGACGGCGGCATCGGCAAGGTCGACAAGCACTCCGACGACGTCACGGACGCCTATCTGGTGGTCGACACCGGCGTGTGGATCCTCGGCAAGGAGGTCCTGCTGCCGGCCGGCGTGGTGACCCGCATCGACCACGCGGCGGAAAAGGTCTATGTGGACCGTACGAAGGAGCAGGTCGAGGCCGCTCCGGAGTTCCATCGGGACGTGCACCTCGGGAACGCGGGCCATCGCGAGGCCCTGGGCACGCACTACCTCTCCGGCATGCCGTTCGGCGTCCCGCCCGCCTGACCGCGGCGCCCGCCCGCCAGCCCGTGCGGGCGGGCGGGCGCCTCGGTCGCCTGGATGTCAGCGGGCCAGGAACTCGTCGAGGAGCTTGTCGACGTCGAGGAACTCCTCCCCCGCGCCGGTGATGGCGTACGTCTGCTCCAGGAAGCCCGTGAGCACCCGGGCCTCCACGAACAGGACGGCGTTGCCTTCCGTCTCGGCGGCGGGGCCTCGCAGGGCGATGCGGAGCTCGTCGGCGCCGGCTGCCCGGTGAGGGCTGAAGGTGACGTCTCCCTCGCCCACCGGGCGGTGGAGCCCCTCGGCAAGCATCTGCCGGTCGAAGTGCCAACGGGCCAGGACGGTGGGTCCGTCGAGGAACGCCGCTTGGACCACGTACGGGTCCTCGCCGTCGTACGAGAAACGGGCGAGGAGCGGCAGACGGCCCCTCGCCGCGTCGAGGCGGACAACGGTCAGAGCAGACACACAGGACATCGACAGGCCTCCGGGATGGGCTGCACGGCTGCACTCGTCTGCCCCGCTTCACCCTTGCCACACACGCCCGCACGAGGGAACCGCCCGGAAGGCCGCGGAACGCCCGCCTGTCGCCGCGGTGCGGGCTCCCCTACGGTCACAGTGAGCTACTGGGCGGCCGGCGGCCGGGGGGCCGGCATGTCCGCGTCCAGGGCTTCGTAGACCTGGGCCACGGCGTCCGGGGCGAGGTGGGTGGTGGCGGGGAGCCAGGTGTGGTCTTCGCTCGCGAGGGCCTCGCCGAGGAGGTCCCGGTGGGTCTCGGGCTTCCTGGCGTCCCAGCCGGTGACCTTCCGCGCGCAGCCGGCCGGCACCCCAGGCGCGCGCAGGAACGCCACCAGCACGTGTTCCACGTCCACGATGTGATGACCCGACGCCCGGGCCATGGCCGCCGCGTCCCGCAGGGTGTCCACCACGTCCTGCCCCAACACGACCTGCGCGTCCTTCGCGCCCTTGCGGCGGAGCAGGGCGGAGGTGAGGAGGTACGGGTAGAGGACGGCGCGGACGGCGAGCCTGCGCCAGAGGGGGAGGTCCTCCTCGAAGCCCCAGACCCCGAGCCGGACCATCAGGTCCCATCGGGTGACCCGGCGGCGTCCGGCCCCCGTCGGCTGCCCTGCCGCGTCGTCGACCAGCTCGATGACGCTCTCGCTCACGCGTCGGCGCCGGGCGGGGCCGAGGTGCGGGAGCGGCGTGAGGGGACCGAACGCGCCCATCGCGATGTGGCCCGCCCAGTGGACCGGAGCGCCCCGGGTCCCCGTGGCCCGCCAGGCGGCCAACTCCCGTAGCTGGACCTCCCGTAGCCCGTCGAGCAGCGGCCGGCGCCCGACCAGCTCCCGGACCAGCAGGGGGTCGATGACGCTGTCCTGGTCCTGCCCCTCCGCGCTGTCGACGGTCGGGTACGAGGTCACGACGAGGCGGTCGGAGCCCGCCCATAGCATCGCGGTTCCCAGGACCAGCCATTCACCGCTGACCGCCCCGCCGAGGTCGCCGCTGTCGCAGCACAGCATCAGCACCTGCCGTGGCATGGGGAAGCGCCCGGGTTCCGCGATGAGCATGCCCGCCGTGAGCACCCGCGCCGCCGCCTCGGGATCCTCCTCGTCGGCGCCGGTCGCGGGACGCAGGACGAGACCGCCCTTCAGCGGGGAGGGAACCCGCTCCACCGTGTGGCAGGCGATGACGGCGCTGCCCTCACCCTGGTCCCGCAACTCCCACAGCTTCGCCCCGAATCCGTCCAGGGAGACGTCCGTGGACGGGGTCAGCACGGTCACCTCGTCGGGCAGGTGCTCCAACAACGCCCGCGCTCCGGGCAGTTCGCCGTCCGGGTCCGGCTCCCCGAGGTCGGAACCGGGGTCGATGAGCGCGAGGGTCAGCGCGGGGGCCTCCGTGCGGCGGGACCGCGCGGACAGTGCGGCGAGGAGGCCGGCGGGAGGGGCGATCGCCATCGTGCAGCGTTCGACGAGCCGCAGGTCGTCCGGCCCGTCCTCGCCGGGCACCCCGACGGCCGCCCACGGTACGTTCGCCAGCCGGGCGGCGGGGGCGATCGCCAGGTGCAGCGGCGGGCCGTCCGCACGCAGGGCCCGTACCAGGCCGGCCGGCAGCAGCCGGCCCAGCCGCCGGGCCAGGGCGGCCTCGTCGTGCCGGGGTCCGACGAGCAGCGCACTGGCCAGGACGCGGTCCTCCCAGTCCCACGGCTCCTCGCCCGGGTACCGCACCGGCAGCGCGTCACGGAGATCAGACAGCGCGGAGGCCGGATCGGAGCCGGGCTCCAGCCCGAACGTGCCGCCCTGGACCGGTCCCGCCGGGGGAACCAGCGCCCAGTACACGAGCGAGTCCGTCGCCCAGGTGCTCCACCACCAGGTGCCCGGTCCGAGGACGGAGACGGCCAGGTCCTCCAGGGCGAAGGCGCGGGGCAGGTCCTGGGGCCGGTACCAGTGGGCCTCCTCCAGCCGAGACGTGCCGCGCACCCGGATGAAGGGGGCCGCGCTCCCGGCTGCGTCGAACGTACTGCCGTCGCCCCGCGGACCCAGCTGGAGACGGGCCGACTCGATCAGCTCGGCGAGGGTCGCCCAGTCCCGGCCCGCCGCCGCCTGCTCCATGGCCTGTTCGATCGCCCGGCCGAACACCCCCCACCAGCGCTGACGTTCGTCGGTGGTGTGCAGCTGGTGGCGGGTGGCGTTCAGGACGGCCAGTGCCTCGATGCGGCTGTGGAGCGCGGTGAGCCGGTACGCGGGCAGGTCCCCGAGCCGGTCGGCGAGCGTGCTCAGCGTCGCCGCCGCCTCGATCGGCCGGTCGAGGCGCATCAGCAGTTCGGCGGCCCCGCCGGAGGTGCCCAGCCCGCCGACCGTCTCCGGGGTGACCCCATCGGTGGTGAGGCTCGCCAGGTGGGCGACCGCCGCGCTGCGGACCATTTCCAGGCCGATGGGCCTGCCCGGGCCGAGCAGCCAGCGCTCGTTCTTGAAGCCGTACCCGTTGGCCTCTTCCGTGAGCGGCGCGGCCGTTCCGGCCAGGTAATAGGCGAGATGAGGGGTACGGGGCAGCGCTGCTTCGGCCGCAAGCCGCAGCAGGGTCAGGGCCGGGATCAACGTACGCCGGGTGATCTTCCGGGGGACGAGTTCGGCGATGTGGTCGGTGAGGTGCGGGCCCTCGTCGCGCAGCAGCGCCAGGCGGAGCCAGCCGGACAGCAGGTGCGGGCGCATCCGATCGGCCACGGGGCCCGGGACGCGGCGGATCGCCGCGAGGGCGTGTTCGGCGGCGTCCCGGTCCGACAGTTCCAGCGCGGCGTACAGGGCCACCAGCTCGTGCACGGCCGAACCCCGGCCGGTGTGTCCGTCCACCGCCCGCCGCGCGGCGCCGGGCGAGCCGTTCTGCACCAGCGCCCAGCCGCGCAGCGCCGCCACGGGCGGGGGCTCGGAGGGCTGCGCCGGGCCCAGCCGGTCCAGCGCGGACGCGGGATGCCCGAGGCGCAGCAGCCGGTGGGCCCGCAGCAGGTCCCGGCCGTCGCGGCGGAGCAGGTCCGTGAGCGGCGGCCGCGCCGCCGGTACGACGAAGGTGGGCAGTCGCTCCGCCCAGGCCGTCGCCCCCCAGGTCGCCAGACCGCAGAGCAGCGCGGCGAGGGCCCCGGCCAGGAGAGGCGCCAACGGCTGCCCCGGGGAGGTCCAGGAGGCGGTCGCCGGTACGAGCGCGGCCGTGAACAGCGCGAAACCGGGTAGCCGCCGTGCGCCGAAGACCCCGATGAGCAGGAACAGGATCCACTGTGCGGGCAGGCCCGCGGAGAGGACGGTCACGGGAACCACGCACAGGCACAGGAGGAGCAGCCCGCGCACCACCCGCCGGCGCACCGGGTACACGGCGACCGGCGCCAGCAGGTCCCTGGTGTGCGGTCCCGCGCGGTCGATCTCCTCGCCCGCCATCCGCACCTGCCGGGCCGCCCCCCACTCCCCCGCGCAGCTGATCACCGTCAGCAGCGCCGGGAGCAGGGCGATCACCACGGCCGAGCGGTGCAGGCCCAGTACCGCGGCCAGGACGGCCAGGCACCCGAGCCACGGCGCGCGCAGCCGCAGTTCGGCGGGAGAGACCAGCTCGCCCAGCGGCGGCTCGGGCTCGCGGCTGTCCCGGGAGGACACGGCGGCCGCGACCGCCACCGGCCAGGCCCAGAAGCTGCCTGCCCCGGCGGCGATCACCAGCAGCAGGGACACCGCGAGGGCCCGTACGCCGAGATGCGCGGCGACGGCTCCCCGCTTCCATCGCAGAGCCACCGTGGTGGGACCCCACTCCCACCCCGGGCTGGGGGTCTGTGCCGGGCTCTCGACCGCCAGCAGGTGCTGGTTCACGATCTCGCCGGAGTTCTCCAGCTCGCCCAGCCCGAAGGCCTCGGCCACGACGTCGATCCGGCTGAAGTCCTCGCCTTGGACGTGTGCGGCGGTGGCGGCGAGCGCCACCGCCAGGTGCTCGATGCCGACGAAGGCGTACCCGTACAGCCGCGCGACCGTGCCGGCGACCTCGACCACGTGGGCGAGTTCGTCGGGCGTGAAGGACCGGCCGGCCTGTCGCAGGGATCCGGGCGCCCCCTCCGGGAGGACCACGCACACCCGGGTCCAGGCGTCGGGGGCGAGCAGATCGAGGGCGCGGACGATCCGGTCGCGCTCGGGCAGCAGGATGCTCATGGAGTCCACGGCCGCGAGGAGTTGGCGCGCACTGTCGCCGAGGGGTGGAACGGGCTCGGTCAACGCCTCTCCCGGATGCCGTGGATGCCGAGGTGTCCAGAGTGGTGGAAGGTGCTCAAGGTGTCCGGAGCTGCCCGGAGCTGCCCAGAGCCGCCCAAAGCGGTCAGAGGTGCTGAACGGGCTCCCGAGCGAACTCCTCCCAGGACACGGAGGTCAGCTCCCGCGCGGCGGAGTCCGCCGCCCCCGGCCGCTCCCGCACCCGCAGGCGCCTCCCGCCGATCCCGACGCGCCGCATGGCGGCGGCCCGGAACAGCGGGGTGAGACCCCCTTGGGGGGTGATGACGTTGGCGGCCAGCCCCGAACTGGCCGAGGTGCCGACGCCCAGGCCCACCGCACCGCTCAGCGGAGCGGGCAGCGGCACCGACTCGGCGGTCACCTGGACCTCGACACTGGTCTCGGAGCTGCTGGAGACCAGGATGATGGCGGGGCCGGTCCGGACGAGTTCGGTCACCACCGCGTACTCGCCCCGCCAGCGCTTGGCCGCCGTCAGCTGCCGGATCGAGGCCTCCACGGACGGCAGGTCCCCGATCCGCTGCGCCTCGCACCGCACGGCCCGGAAGAAGGTCGCTTCCTTCCGGGTGAAGGTGACGGTGAGCACCAGTGTCGGATCGACGCCGAGGAGACCGGGCAGCCCCACCTCGGGACTCATCGAGGCCGAGACCCGGCCGGCCGAGGAATAGGTGAAGGTGCTCACCGGGCCGGTGGTGGAGGTGGGGAACGCGACGCCCAGTTCAGCGAGCGAGGTGACGGGGTCGAAACGGTGTCCGCGGATGACGCCGACGTCGCCGAGCCGGAGCTCCGTGTTGGGGGCCCAAGTGGCGAAGTAACCGAATTCCTTGTGCATTTCACGGGTGTACTGCTTGAAGACCGCCATGGTGCCACCGCCCCGGTCGTCCGTTCAGTGCACGCGATCGTAGCGGCCGAAAGCGACCCCCGGGGGCCGATTGTTGGTTAGGGTGACAAGGACAGGCGGGTGTACGCGGGGCAGTTGTGGTCGCGGGAGGGTGGGCCGAACACGACGGGGGGCTCGCGTTGGATCGCCTGGCCGGAGCAGACCTGGAAGTCGGCCTGACCGGCCGGACGGCGCCCGCGGTGCTGCCGCCGTCGCTGCGCGCGTGGCTCGGGCTGATCGCGGCCCTCGCCACGCTGATGGTCGTCGTACTCGGGGTCCTGTACGCCGGCCACAGCCGGCCCGGCACGGTGGACGTGTGGATCCAGTCGGCGGTGGACGGTGTGCGGCCGCCATGGCGGAACGTCGCTCTGGCCCTGGACTTCTCGGGGGAGCCCGCCGGAGCGGCGACGCTGGTCGTGGCTACCGTGTCGGGCTGCCTGCTGCTTCGGCGTCCTCGCGCAGCGGTGCTCGTCGTGGTCGGCGTCGGCATGACCGTGGGAGCGGCGACGCTGCTCAAGCACCTGGTGGGGCGCACCATCCACGGCGGGTACCTGTCCTACCCGAGCGGGCACACCGCCTTCCTCACCGCACTCGCCCTCGTGGTGGCGCTGCTCGCGACCGGCCGGCTCGGCCTTGGCAGGACGGCCGGCACGCTGCTCGTGCTCGCCGCGGCGCTGGTTGCCGGCGCCGCCATGGGCTGGGCGCAGGTCGCCCTGGGCGCGCACTACCCGACCGACGCCCTCGGTGGCTGGTGCACCGCGCTGGCGGTGACACCGGCGACCGCGTGGCTGGTCGACCGAATGGCCGACCGGCTGGTCGACCAGAAGGCCGACGCCGGTCGGCGGGAGCGCCGCTGACGTCACGTCACGTCATGCCAAGCGGCGGAATACGGGCTTCACCGGCCGCCCGGCCATCCAGGGGGCGGGGTCGGCGGCGTCCAGCGCTTTCCGGTACACCGCACACGCCTGGGCCACCACGTCGACGGTGCGGTCGATGTCGGCGTCGCCGAGCGCGCTGCTCACCACGAACGACGGCGCCAATACTCCGCCCGCGAGGAGCCGGCGCAGGAACAGGGTGCGGTACCGCTGCGACGGCTGCCGGTTCTCGTCGAGGGTGGCGAAGACCAGGTTGCTGGCCCGGCCCCGCACCACGATGTGGTCGCCGACGCCCGCGCCGGCCGCGGCCTCGCGGACACCCGCGGCCAACCGCTCGCCGAGGGCGTGCAGCCGCGCGGTGACGCCCTCCTCGGCATAGGTGGTCTGCACGGCCATCGCGGCGGCCAGCGAATGCGTTTCCGCACCGTGCGTGGTGGACAGCAGGAACACCCGGTCGCCGGAGTGACGCAGCCCGCCCCGCTCCATCAGGTCGCGCCGCCCGGCCAGCGCGGAGACGGCGAACCCGTTGCCCAGCGCCTTGCCGAACGTGGAGAGGTCGGGGACGACGCCGTACAGGCCCTGGGCGCCCGCCTCGGACCAGCGGAAGCCGGTGATCATCTCGTCGAAGATCAGTACGCAGCCGTGCCGGTCGGCCAGTTCGCGGAGGCCGGCGAGGTACCCGGGCGGCGGCTCGGTGTGGCCGGCAGGTTCGAGGATCAGGCAGGCGACCTCGTCCTGGTAGCGGGTGAGCAGCTCCTGAGTGGCGGCCAGGTCCCCGTAGGGGAACGCCACGGTGAGTTCGGTGGTCGCCGCCGGAACACCGGCGGACATCGGCGTGGTGCCGATGAACCAGTCGTCGACGGAGAAGAACGGATGGTCGCCGCAGATGGCCACCCGCGGGCGCCCGGTGACGGCGCGGGCGAGACGCACCGCGGCGGTGGTGACGTCGGAGCCGTTCTTCGCGAACTTCACCATTTCGGCGGTCGGCACGGTGGCCAGGAAGCGTTCCGCGGCCTCCACCTCCACGATGGACGGCCGGACGAAGTTGCTGCCGCGGTCGAGTTCCCGCCGCACCGCCTCGAGCACGCGCGGGTGGGCGTGGCCGAGGCTGACCGACCGCAGGCCGGAGCCGTACTCGACGTAGCGGTTGCCGTCGACGTCCCAGACGTGGGCACCGCGGCCGTGGCTGATGACCGGGGCCAGGTCTTCGGGGTACTGGTCGTCGCCCTTGGCGTAGGTGTGCGCGCCCCCGGGGATCATGGCGTGCAGCCGCTCGTTGGCCAGCCGCGATCGGGGCAGGAGGAACTCCTCGGCATCCACCGTGACTTCACCCCTCCCTTTGCCGCAGGACCTCGGCCAGTCCGGGTGCCTTCCGGTCCCGCTCGGACATCGAAATGACCGGCAGCGGCCAGGGGATGGCGAGCTCCGGGTCGTCGAAGGCGATCGTGACGTCCTCGGCAGGATCGTGCGGACGGTCGATGCGGTACGAGACGTCGGCGGTCTCGGTCAGCGCCTGGAAGCCGTGCGCGCACCCCGCCGGGAGGTACAGGGTCACCTGCGTCTCGCCGGACAGGTCGAAGAAGGCCTGGTTGCGGTAGGTCGGCGAGCCGGGCCGCAGGTCCACCACGACGTCGAAGACCTTCCCGTACGAGCACCGCACCAGCTTGGCCTCGCCGGCACCCGAGCGCAGGTGCATGCCGCGCAGCACGCCCCGGACCGAGCGGGACACGCTGTCCTGGACGAAGGCGTCCGGGTCGAGGCCCACCGAGCGGAGCACGTCGGCGTCGAAGGTGCGGCAGAAGAAGCCGCGCTCGTCGGCGTACGGCGTCGGTTCGAACAGGTACGCCCCGGCGATCGCCGGGACTTCGGTGGCCTTCATGGGGTCTCCCGCAGGGCGTGGGTGTGGTCGGCCGCCGGGAAGAGGGCCGTGGTCAGGGCGGTGAACTGGTGCTCCAGGTGCCGCACGGCGGCCCGGTTTTGCTCGGCGAGGGTCTGTCGCAGCTCCGCCGATCGTTTCTCCAGCGCCCGGAACTGCTCGAGCAGCCGGTCGGCGTCGACCTCGCGAGCCGGGTGGCAGTACGCGGCAAGGCCCATCCGGGCCATGAGCGCGTCGCTCTTCGCCGCATAGCTGAGTGCGAGGACCGGTGTGCCGACCTTCAGCGCGCTGATCAGGTTGTGGTAGCGGACGGCCACCGCCGTGTCGACCGCCGCCATCTCCTTCATCAGGTCGGCCAGCGAGGACGTCTCGGCGGCGGTGACCAGCGGCGAGTCCACCGCGTCGACGATCGCGGCGACCACCGGCGCGTCGACCCGGTCGCCGGTGAGCAGCCGGACCGGCCTGCCCTCCTCGACCAGCGCGCGGACGAAGCGGATCGTTCCGTCGAGGTAGCGCCGGTGGATCTCCTCGGCCCGGGCTCGGTCGTCGTTGCCGCCGTGGAAGGCCATGACGCCGACGCACACCGGACCCGGCGGGCCCGCCGGACCGGAGGGCGCGCCCGCCGACGGCGTCGGCAGGGAGAAGGCGAGGTCCGGGTAGACCTCGTCGCGCGCGGTGTCCACGCCCATCGCCCGCATCGCGTCGCGGGACGGGGCGTCCCGGTACGACCGGTACGTGGCCAGCCGCGCCGACCAGCGCACCAGGGCCCGGGTCGGCCGGTTGCCGATCGCGGCGGCGCCCACGCTGACCAGCGCGACCCGGGTGCCGAACAGCCGGCCGGATGCGCAGAGCAGGAACAGCGAGTACGGGAAGCCCCACGGCCGCAGCGGCAGCGTCGCCTCCAGGACGCCCATGCCCGGCACGATCACCACGTCGTGCCGGCGCACCCAGGCAGCGGTGCGGACGGCGTCGACGAGTTTGCCCAGACCCTTCGCCGCGACCGCGCCCGCCCGCGACGCGGTCCGGTACTCCCCGCGGTACCAGTGCAGCCGCGTCGCGGGGATCCCGTACCGGGCCGCGACGACCTCGGGTCCACCGCACAGCGCGTCCACGACCGCCTCCGGGTGCTCGGCGCGGAGGTAGCCGAGCACGGCCTCGAGCGACCCGTCGTTGCCGAGGTTGCCGGAGCCGAGCAGGCCGAACACGCCGACGCGCACCGGAGTTTCGTGTCCGTACGTCATGCCGGCCTCCCCTCACGGCCGGCCACGAGGGCGTCGACGGAGACAGTGAACTGGGCCGGGTCGACCGGGGCGCGGTCCTCGACCCGCTCGCCGGCGCCCGGCCGGACCCGGCTGGCCGCCCAAGCGGCCAGGTGGCGGTAGCAGGCGCGCCGGTCGGCCGTGGACAACGGCGCCCGCCGGACCGCCGAAACGAAGCCCCAGAGGTACTCGGCGAGCAGCCGGGGCGTCGGGTGCAGCGGGCCTGCCCGGAGCGGATCCAGGTTGACGCACCGCGAGCGCTTGCCGGGGTTCGCCCGCTCGGCGCGGGTGGGGTGGTCGCGGCGGAAGTACAGCAGCTCCGGCACCTGGTGGAAGGGCCCGTGCAGGGCGATCTCGGCGACGAACGTGCGGTCCGCGTGGTGGTAGCTGTCGAGCGGTTTCACCCGGCGCAGCACGTCGGCCCGCATCACCCCGTAGAAGTCGTCCCCACCGGGCTCGAACAGCAGACTGCGCAGCCGCTCCGGCGGGTGCGGAGAGTCGGTGGCGAGCCCGTACTCGTACGGGACCTTCACCTGGCCGGCGGCGTCGATGACCGCCTGGTCGGTGTGCGCGACGATCACGTCCGGCCGTTCGTCCAGCGCCTCCACGCAGCGCCGCAGCAGGTCCCGGGCGTACAGGTCGTCGTGGGAGGCCCACTTGAAGAGCTCGCCGTGGCACTCGGTGAACACATGGTTGTGGTTCGGCGAGGCGCCGATGTTCCGGGGCAGCCGGAGGTACCGGATGCGCGAGTCCCGCGCGGCGTACCGGCGGCAGATGTCCTGGGTCCCGTCGGTCGAGGCGTTGTCGGAGATGACCAGCTCGAAGTCCTCGTAGGTCTGGCCGAGCAGGGCGTCCAGCGACTCGGCCAGGTACTCCTCGCCGTTGTACACGGGCAGCCCGATGCTCAATCGGGGATGGGTGGTCATGGCGTCCTCACTTCGTGGATGGGGTTTTGGTGGTGCTCGCGCAGGGCGGAGCGCAGCTGCAGCCACCACACGGCCGAGCTGCTCAAGGTCGCGGCGGCGACACCCCAGGACGAGCCGACCGTGCCCGCCAGGACCGCCCCGCCGACACCGCCGCCGGCATAACAGGCGGAGGCGAACATCTGGCAGCGCAGGCTGCGCCGGGCCGCGCCGAGCGCGCGCAGCCCGGCCGCCGCCCCGGTGCCGAGGCTGGCGCCCGCGACGCCGAGGGTGGCCGGCAGGATGAGCTGCGAGGCAGCGGGCCAGACACCGCCGAGTACGAGCTCGCCGAGCCGGTCCGGGACCAGCAGCAGGGCAGCGCCCCACAGCAGCGCGGCGGCGGCCTGCCCGCCGCCGAGCAGGAGGCAGAACCTGCCCAACCGGTGCGAGGCCTGCCGCAGTACCCGGGCCGCCTCCGCGACGGTGACCAGCGACAGCCCCATCAACACCGCGAGGAACGGGCCGAGCAGCAGCTCGGCGCCCCGGACGGCACCCACCGAGGTGACCCCGACGATCGCGCCGAGCCCGTACGCGCGGACCTGGTACGCGCCGCTGAGGCCGACGTTCTCGGCCAGGTACCGGTAGCCGAGGTCACGCTGCTCGCGGAGCCACCCGCGGGCTCCGGTCATCCGGGGCCGGATGCCGGACTGGAGGCAGCCGTACGCCGCGGCCACCGCGGCGGACCCGCCCCAGGCGAACACGAAAGCGGCCACGCTGCCCACGCGGGCCGCCACCACCATGGCCGGGACGAGCGCGACGCCCCACACGAGGTCGTTGGTGAACGCCTTCCGCCCGGTACCGGCGGCGAAGAAGGAGTACCGCCAGGCGTCCTGCAGCAGCAGCCCCGGCAGCACGACGCCGAGGCAGGTCAGCGCGGGCCCCACGCTGCCGCCGAGGCCCAGCCCGACCGCCAGACACGCCGCGCCGAGAGCGACACCGACGCCGAGCGCGGTGCCCGAGGACCGGGCCACCGCCCCGCGCCAGGAGGCTTCCGGCACACCGCTGAAGCGCACCACGAGCGGGTCGGTGGCCAGCCCGCGGGAGACGTTGAGCACCACGCCGTAGGTCACCCAGGCCAGGCTGAACACGCCGAACGCGGTCGCCCCCAGCGAGCGTGCCACGTAGATCCCCACCGCGAAGTTGCTCATGCTGGAGGCCGCCTGGTCGGCCAGCCCCCAGGACAGCCGGCCGACCATGGCCCGCTTGGCGGTCCGCCGGGCGGCCTCGGGCGGGGCCGCCCGTACCGTCGCTTCGTCCCCCTCCGTGGTCATCGGCGTCATGCCTTGATCAGCCCGGCGCCGCACAGCGCGTCGGCCGCGGCGGCGACGGTGTCGAACGGCAGCCCGGACCGCTCGGCGACGTCCAGCAGACCGTGCTCGCCGTCGGAGAGGCTGAGCACCCAGAGCATGGCCATCTGGGCCTGCTTCGCGTCACTGCGGCCGCCGAGCGAGTCGTACAGCCCGCGCCGCCCCAACTGTGGTTCGCCGTACGGGCTGAGGTTGAGGTAGCGCCGGTTGCGGTCGAGCACGCCGAACGCCTCGCGGCAGACGGCGAGGGTGTCCGCCATCGCCTCCGGGGAGACGAAGTCCGGGTTGTCCGCCGAGGTGTGGTACTCGGGGTACCCGGCGTACGGGGTCCGGCTGAGCGAGCCCACGCCGAGATCGAACCCGGGCGAGCAGAACTGCCGCTCGTCGTAGCCGTACGGCGTGAAC
The DNA here is from genome assembly GCF_042736725.1 of Streptomyces sp. NPDC060028. Lineage (NCBI taxonomy): Bacteria > Bacillati > Actinomycetota > Actinomycetes > Kitasatosporales > Streptomycetaceae > Streptomyces > Streptomyces sp. NPDC060028. The sequence continues at coordinate 58,887 of NZ_JBHWVJ010000007.1, forward strand.
TCGTTGATCTGGTGCGGGCGTTCGCAGGAGCGCAGCACGTGCCTCATCACGCGGTCGATCTCCGCGTCGCCGCGCCTGCTCTGTTTGTACGTCAGCTGCCCCGGGTCGCCGGCGCAGGCCAGCACCAGCCCGTGCTTGACCTGGTCCACCCGCTCCGCGTTGCGGGCCAGCCAGGTGATCGCCCCGATGGTGCCGGGCGCGAACAGGAACCGGTAGGTGTAGTACGGCGTCCGCTCGGCCAGCGCCCGGGCCAGGAACGTCGCCACCGCGATGCCGGCCAGGTTGTCGTTGGCCAGCGACGGGTGGCAGACGTGGCAGGAGACGATCACCTCGTCGGCGACCTGCCCGGGGACCACGTGCTCGGCGTAGGTGAGGTGGCCGTCCGCGAGGGTGGAGTCGACGCGCACCTCGTACTCGCCGTCCGGCAGCGCGTCCAAGGTCTCCTGGGCCAGGCAGAACCCCCATTGCGGTGTGTAGTAGCTGGTGCGGTACGGCACCCAGGACGGGTGGTCCGGCAGGGTGTGCAGGTGCGCGCGGAGCTCGGCCAGCGGCATGGTCGCCGACACCGGCACGCTGTAGCCGAGCACGTGCAGGCTGGACGCGGCGAAGTCGACGACCCTGTTGCCGGCGGCGTCGGCGACGTACGCGTCCCGGATGTTCCACTCCTGCGGCACCGTCCAGTCGAGCACCTGCGTCCCGGTCGGCACCTCGTGCACCTGCAGCGGAACGTACTCGCCGACGATGTCCAGGGTCGCGCGCACCCCGTCGCCGGTGATGCTCCGGCACAGCGGGTACAGCCGCTCCACCAGCGCGTGCATCTGCGCGCCGACCGCGGTCACCGGCGCCACCGCAGGGTGTCGTCGACGGCGCCGGCGTCGGACGCCGCGCGCAGCACGGCCAGCCGGGTGAAGCGTCGCTCGAAGTCCTCCCGGGTCAGCCCGTGCGTGCGGTAGGCGTCGGCGAGTTCGAGCGCGCCCTGCTTGACCGTCCACTCGCAGTCGAAGCCGGGCACCGCGGCGCGAAGCCGGGAGAAGTCCACGCGGTACGACCGCGGATCGGCGCCGCTCTCACCGGTGATCACCACCCGCGAGCCGGACACCGCCGCGGCGACCTGCTCGGCTATCTCGGCGACCGTGACGTTGTTGATCTCGCTGCCGATGTTGAACGCCCGGTCGTGCACCGCCTCCCGCGGCGCCGTCAGCGCGGCCGCGAAGGCCCGGGCGATGTCGGCGGCGTGCACCAGCGGGCGCCAGGGCGTGCCGTCGGAGAGCACCAGCACCTCGCCGGACAGGAGCGCGTGGCCCACCAGGTTGTTCAGCACGATGTCGGCGCGCAGCCGGGGCGAGTATCCGAAGGCGGTGGCGTTGCGCATGTACACCGGGGTGAAGTCGCCGTCGGCCAGCGCGTGCAGGTCGTCCTCCACCCGCACCTTGGACTCCGCGTACGGGGTCACCGGGCGCAGCGGGGCGTCCTCGGACACCAGGTCGCCGCCCCCGGCGGCGCCGTAGACCGAGCAGGTGGACGCGTACAGGAAGCGCCGGACCCCGGCGTCGCGGGCCAGCCGGGCCAGTCGTACGGAGGCGTGGTGGTTGATGTCGTAGGTGAGCTCCGGCGCCAGCGAGCCCAGGGGGTCGTTGGACAGCGCGGCCAGGTGGATCACGGCGTCCACCCCGGCCACGTCGTCGGCCGTGACGTCGCGCAGGTCCACCCGCCGCCCCGGCGGGTCCGCGGGCGGCGGGCCGAGGACGCAGTCCGCGAACAGGCCGGAGTCGAGACCGACGACCTCGTGTCCGGCGGCCGCGAGGACCGGGGCCATCACGGTGCCCAGGTAACCCTGGTGTCCGGTCAGCAGTACGCGCAAGGTTCATTCCCCCAGGTCGAGAGTGAGTTTGGTGACGGCGAACGCCTCGGCGTAGCGCGCGTGGCATTCGATGCCGCGTATCCGGGCCAGCCCGAGGAAGGCTTCCCGGTCGTACCAGGGCCTGTGCCGCTGCGAGGGGTAGTGCTCCTGCAGCAACTGCACCTTCTGTTCGGCGATCTCCGGCGGCAGCGGCTGGTACGCCACCGGACGGCCGAGGTCGCCGTCCCACTTGACGATCTCGTAGCCGAGCACGAGGTGGTCGCGGAACGCGGTGGTGACGAGCTTCGCCAGGCCGCGGTGGTCCTGGTGCGCGTCATCGGTACGCGGCGCCAGCACCAGATCCGGTTCGGTCGCCGCGCGCAGCTCCTCGACCGCGGCCTTGGCCTCGTCCCAGTGCGTGGGCAGCCGGCCGTCCGGCAGCTTGAGCACGGTCAGCCGCAGTTCGGCGCCCGGGCAGAAGGCGGCGAGCGCGGCCTGCTCCTCCTCCTCCCGCTCGCTGCCACCGCCGGTGAGCACCAGCACGTCGACACGGATCCCCGGCCGCGCGAGGCACAGCGTCAGCAGCGTGCCGCCGGCGCCGATGGCGATGTCGTCGCAGTGCGCCCCCACCGCGACGAGTCGGTCCAAGGGCCCGGCCCCGAGCCGGATCACGCGGTCCTCGCCCCGGCGCCGTCCCTGCTGCCGGTCGCGCTCGCCCCTGCGCCGTCCCGTTCCCACACGGCCCACGGGCGGTCGCCCAGGGCGTAGGCGGCGTCGAGCGCGGCCCGCTCCTTCACGGTGTCGGTCGGCTTCCAGAAGCCGCGGTGCTGATGCGCCACCAGTCGACCTTGCTTGGCCAGTTGGGCACATCCGTCTGCGACCAGGTCCCCGTTCTCCGGTATGTGGTCGAAGATCTCCTGGCGGAGCACGAAGTAGCCGCCGTTCTCCCACAGCGGCAGTTCGCTCACCGCGGTGATGCCCCCCACCAGGCCGTCCTCGCCCAGGTCCACGCAGTGGAACGAGGACTGCGGCGGCACCACCATCATCGACGCCCCGGCATCACGTTGGGCGAACCGGTCGATCATCTCCGGCAGCGGGGCGTCGGTGAGCACGTCGGCGTAGTTGGCGAGGAACATCTCGTCGCCGTCCAGGTGGTGCCGCACCCGGCGCAGCCGCTCGCCGATCGGCGACTCGATGCCGGTCTGCACGAACGTGATCGTCCAGGAGGCGATGTCGGTGGACAGCAGCTCGGTCTGCCCGCCCCGCAGCACGAAGTCGTTGGACGTCGTCTCCTCGTAGTTGAGGAAGAAGTCCTTGATGTGGTGAGCCCCGTATCCGAGACACAGGATGAACTCCGTGTGCCCGAAGTACGCGTAGTAGCGCATGACGTGCCAGATCAGCGGCCGCGGGCCGACCATCGCCATCGGCTTGGGCATGTCGTCGGAGGTTCCGCTGCGCATACGCAGCCCATAACCGCCGCAGAACAGTACGACCTTCACGGCTTGACCTCGACAATGCTCAGTTCCGGGATGGGAAAGACCAGTCGGCCGCCCCAGGCGTGCACGAAGGACAGTTGTTCGACCAGCTCGTCCCGCAGGTTCCACGGGAGGACGAGCACGTAGTCCGGTTTGTCGGTGGCTATCTGCTCGGGCGGCAGGATCGGGATGCGGGTGCCCGGGGTGAACCTGCCGTGCTTGTAGGGGTTTCGGTCGACCGTGTACGGGAGCAGGTCGGGCCGGATGCCGCAGTGGTTGAGCAGGGTGTTGCCCTTGCCCGGAGCGCCGTAGCCGACGACCGTCTCGCCGCGCTCGGCCGCCTCGATGAGGAACCGCAGGAGGTCCCGGCGCACCTTGGCCACCCGGGCGGAGAACTCGGTGTACCCGGACAGCTCCTGCAGCCCGGCGGACTTCTCCCGGTCCAGTACGTCGGCCACCCGCCGGGTCGGCTCCCCGGCCGCCTCGGTCGGCCGGGCCCACAGCCGGATGGAGCCGCCGTGCGTGGGAAGCAGCTCGACGTCCACGAGCGCGAGTCCGCCGCTCGCCAGCGCCCGGGCCGCGGACGCGACCGTGTAGTACTGGAAGTGCTCGTGGTAGATCGTGTCGTACTGGTTCTCCTCGATCAGGGTCAGCAGGTGCTGCACCTCGATGGAGACCCAGCCGTCGTCGGCGACCAGGGCGCGCAGCCCCCGGGTGAACCCCACCACGTCGGGGATGTGCGCGTACACGTTGTTGGCCACGACCAGGTCCGCCGGGCCGTGCTCGGCGCGGACGGCCGAGCCGGTGGCCGGGTCCAGGAACTCCGTGAGCGTAGGCACACCCGCGTCCCGCGCCGCGGCGCCGACGTTCACCGACGGCTCGATGCCGAGGCAGCGGATCCCCCGGTCCACCATGTGCCTGAGCAGGTACCCGTCGTTGCTCGCGACCTCGACCACGAAGGCGTCGGGGCCGAGAGCAAGGCGCTGTACGGCGTCGGCGACGAACGTGCGTGCGTGCTCCACCCAGGAGGTCGAGTAGGAGGAGAAGTACGCGTACTGCGTGAACGTCTCCTCCGGCGTGATCAGCGGAGGGATCTGCGCGAGCCAGCAGTCGGTGCAGACCCGCAGGTGCAGCGGGTACGCCGGCTCCGGCTGGTCCAGTTGTTCCGCGGCGAGAAAGCTCTCACACGGCGGGGTCGCCCCCAGATCGACGACGCTCGCCAGCGTCGCCGAGCCGCAGAGTCGGCATCGTGTCATCTACTGCCCCCATCCCTGCTCGCGCGGGTGTCCCGTCGCGAGCCTGCGTTTGTCGTTTCCTACCGGCGGCGCGCTGTCTCCGCCGCCGGACCGCGCCGCGATCGCGGCGCGGTACCCCTCCACCAGGCGCTCCAGCCCGACGGCCGGGCTGAACCCCTGCTCGTAACGGCGCCGGGCCGCCTGGCCCATCTCCCGGTTGCGGGCCGGCTCGGCCGTGATCCGGCGCACGCAGGCCGCGAGCGAGGCGGGCTCGCCCGGCCTGTGCAGCAGTCCGGTCACCCCGTCCTCGACGAGTTCGACGAAGGCGCCGTGACCGGCGGCGACGGCCGGGACCCCCGCCGCCATCGCCTCCACGACCACCAGGCCGAATGCCTCCAGCCACGTCGAGGGAGCCACCACGGCGACCGACCGCGCGACGGCCTGCCGGCACTGGTCCGGGTCGTACAGGCCGACGTACCGCACGTCGTCCCGGCCGGCCGCCCAGGCGGTCACCTCGCGCTCCAGTGGCCCCGTGCCGGCGACCACGAGCGGCACGCCCACCCCGCCGTCGGCGGCGATCTCGTCCCACGCGGCCATGAGCAGCCGCACGCCCTTGGCTTCCGCGAGCCGGCCGAGGTAGAGCAGATGCTCGCCGGCGCCCGCTCGGCAGGTGCCCGGGTCGGGCACGAAGTTGTGCTTCACCGCCAGCCGCTCGGCCGGCATGCCGGACCGCACCAGGACGTCTCGCTGCGCCGCGGAGATGCAGAAGAACCGCTCCACGCCGGACCACCACCGCCGCCGGTTGACCGACAGGCTGACCGCCAGCGGCACCGTCGCCAGCCGGGAGTTGCGGTAGCAGCCGTGCCGGACGGCGGGCAGCGGCGCCGACCCGACGCATTCGGTGCACGGCCGGCCGTCCCGCTGCAGCGTGCCGGGCGGGCAGACCTGGGTGTAGTTGTGCAGTGTGGCGACGGCGGGCACGCCGGCGTCGGCGCAGGCGGCCAGCACCGCGGGCGACAGGAGCGGGAAGACGTTGTGGACGTGCACCACGTCCGGCCGCTCGGTGCGGAGCCGGGCGGCGAGCTCCGCGCGGACCGCCGGGTTCCACGGCACGAGGAACGGCACCGAGGCCTTGGCGAGCAGGGACCGGGCGGCGATGTCGTCGCTGCGCCGCTCGAACACCTCGACCCGGTGGCCGGCCTCGCGCAGCAGCTCCACCTCCTGGTCGACGACCTTGTTCTCCCCGCTCGGCTGCGCCGAGGCGTAGCGGTTGTGCACCACCAGAACGTGCATGCTCAGGTCACCTCCGATTTCCGGGCCCATTGCGGTATGCGTCGACGGGGGACTTCGGGCGTCGAGAGGGGAGCGGCCGCGGCAGGCGCCGCCAGCAGCGAGGCGGCCACGGTCAGATGCAGCAGGTACGGCGAGGCGTCGCCCAGCCCGGCCTCGGTGTACGACGCGATCGCGCAGTAGCTGATCAGGAAGATCGCGCAGGCCCTCTGCAGTGATGGCGGGCGCAGCAACGCGACGCCCCCCAGCACGAGGATGATCGCCGCCACGATGGCGGTGCCGGTCAGACCCTGCTCGTTGTAAACGGCCAGCCAGCTGTTGTCGATCGGCAGCCCGCCGAACGACTTGTCGCCCAAGCCCGCGCCGAACAGTTGCTCCGAGGTCGTCCGGGGGGCTGCCAGCAGGGCGTCCCAGACCTTGGCCCGACCGGTGAGGTTGGAGAAGTTCTCCTGGCTCTGTCCGCGCAGGAACCACGCCTGGAGCGCGGAGTTGAACACCACCGCGGCCACCGTGGAGCACAGCACCGCCCAGGCGAAGAACCGGCGGGCGGCGGCGCTGGTCAGGACGAGCGAGCCGATCGCCAACACCAGCCCGATGAGCAGGCCGAGCGTGGCCGTCCGGGTATGGGTCAGCGCGAGCAGGACGAGTGCGGGCACGATGACCATCGCCGCGCTGCGCCCGTCGGTCCGGCGGTCCAGGACGAGCAGCACGGCGAGCCCGATGATCACCGCGGCGTACTGTCCGATCTGCGGCGGGGTGAGCGGCCACAGCGCGCCGACCAGCCGCCCGCCGTAGAGGTCGGGCAGGGCCGCGCCCGGGGAGATCAGCAAGCCGGCGGCCACCGACGCGAGCACCGCGAAGTACAGCCGGATGTGGTGCCGGACGAACGTCGGGCTGCCGTCCCACCAGCGGCTGAGCAGCCACAGCGTGCCGACGAACAGAGCCAGCCGGGCGCAGCGGAACAGCGCGCCGAACCCGGACTCCAGGTGCGCGCTGGAGATCACGCTCGGCACCAGCAGCAGGGTGAGCAGGAACAGGAAGGCGCTGGCTCGGATGCGCAACCGGAGGTTGAGGGCGAGCGCCAGCACGAACGCGGCGACCAGCGAGCCCATGGTGGCCATCTGGATGAGGGAGCGGGGCAGCGGCACGATGGTCTTCGCCCCGGCGGAGCCGAGCGTGTTGAGGATCAGCAGCCCCCAGACGACCCCGACGATCTTCGGCGTGCCCATCTCAACCACCGGCCTGTGGCTGGAAGGTGCTGCCCGCGTCTTGCTGGTACGGCGTGCCCTGCCACTGCCCGAAGTCGAGTTCTCGGCTCGGGTCGTGGGCGACGAAGCTCCATGGTCCGAGGTAGACGTTGTCGTGCCAGCGGTTCTGCTGCTCGTGGGTGACCGCCTCGGCCACCGGTTCGCCCTTGTACGGCGACCAGTCCGGATAGGTGCCGTAGTTGGCCAGCACCGCCATGCGGCCGCACTTCACCGCGCACCCGACGACGGACGTGTCCAGCACGAAGCGGTTGCCGTGGATGTCCACCCTCTGGGTCTTCCACCGGCAGTCCGCGTAGAGCGGTGCGGTGGAGATCGTCGGCTGTGCGCAGCGGCCGGTGTCCTTCACCAGCAGCGTGCAGTCGCCGGACGAGGTGTTGGCCGGGCTGTTGCAGAACCGGTCGGCGTTTTCCCACAAGGTGATCCCGGACCAGTTGTTCTCCAGTACGTTCTGGTAGATCTCGATCTTGTCCGTGCGCGCCGGGATCCGCGGTTCGCCGCCGGACTCGGACAGGTAGACGGTCGCGAACGGGAAGGTGTCGCCGTCGCCGGCCTTCCTGCGGCCCTCGACCCAGTTGTTCCGCCGGATCGTGTTCTTCCGGATGACCGCGTTGTAGCTGGTCTCGTAGATGAGCGCGGCACCGTCGTTGGCCTCGAGCACGTTGTCCTCGATGCTGAAGTCGTTGTTGTTGGTGTCCGCCCACAACCCGGGTCCGCGGTTGTCGTGCACCCAGTTGCCGCGTACGTCGGCGCCGTTGACGGCCCAGAACTTGACCCCTCCGGTGCAGCCGCAGCCCGGCTGGCGCCGCTCCCAGTCGTCGGTGTTGTTGGCCACGATCTCGTTGCCCTCGACCACCAGGTCGCTGACGGGGCCGCCGGCCTTGTACGCGTTCAAGCCGTACTGTCCGTTGCCGCGCAGGCAGCTGGCGCGGACCCGCTGGCGGGCACCGGCCATCAGCCCGGCGCCGGAGTTGTTCTGGATCGTCGCGTGCTCGATCACCCACCCGTCGGCCGAGTCATGGTTGACGACGCCCTCGCTTTGCGGCGCGGCGAAACCCTGCACGGTCAGGTAGCGGACGGTGACGTTGCCGGCGGCACCGCCGAACGCGTACTGGTTGGTCTTCTGGCCGTCGAGCACCGCGCCCGGCGCGCCGAGGTAGCTGTTCCCCTCCTTGGGGACGACCTGGGCGAAACGGTCCGATTCGAGCCTGTGCGTCCCCGGTCGAAGCCAGAACGTGGTGTTCGCAGGGCTGCTCTTGGTCTTCGCGGCCAGGTCACCGACCACCTCGGGGTCGACCGTCACCGCGCCCGCCGGCGCCGTCGCCGGTCCGGCCGCGGGCGTGGCGCACACTCCGGCCACGGACGTGGACGGCGCAACGGTCGGCTTCGCCGGGGCGTCCGGTGCACTCACGCAGCCGGTCGCCGCCAGCAGGACCAGCACCAGCGGTGCCGGCGGCAACGCCCAGTGCCGTCTCTTGATCACCACACGTCCTCCCTAGCCGCGGAACCTGAGTACGGTGGTGAGCTCCCCCGACAACGCAGAGCCGTCGGCGAAGCCGGTGCCGATCAGCGTGGTGGTGGGTTCCTTGCGCCCGAAGCCGGCGGAGTACCAGCCCAGCGGCGGGTCGCTCTCGCCGCGGTGCGCCCGCCAGGACAGCTGCCCGGGCAGGTCGAGCACGGCGGAGCGGTCCTCGCCGTCCCGGGTCCAGGTGAGCACTGCCCGGTTCCCCACCAGGTCCGCGGCGATCGCCGGGCCGAGGTGGAACGCCAGCTGCGCGGACCGGCGCGGGCCGCGCACCTCGTCGACCACCCGCAGCTCCTTGGCTGCGGCGGTCAGCTCCACCCGGCGGCGGTGCACGGAGCCCTGGTAACCGTCGTGCTCGGCGCACCAGCGGGCCGTAACCCCGTCGGAGCCGCCGGACGGGTCCGCGACCAGGACGCGGCTGCGGGCATGCCGGGTCCACAGGAACGGGCCGCCGGAGACGGACTGGTCACCGCCGTCCAATTGCAGGGTGTTGTGGCCGAGGGTCGACCGGAAGTACTGCCGCCACTCGGGCTGCCCGTGGTAGCAGAACGTCCCCGGGTCGGCGAGCACGTCGACCCCGTCGTGCCGGACCTCCACGGACAGCGCGTCCGCGTGGGCGTGGGCGGCGATGGACAGGAATCCGTGCGGACCGCCGTCGCAGCGGCACCAGATCTCCCCCGGACCGCGCAGGATGGTCAGCCCTGCGTCGGCGAAGTGGGCCGGTCGGCTCGCCGGGCGGGTCACGGCCGGTGCGGTGGGCCGGATGAGCGCGGCCAGCAGCGGGGTGCGCACATCGCTGCCGGTCACCGTCGGCCACCAGGCGAGCCCGCCGAACACGGCGTCCCCGGTGGCCAGCAGCGAGGCCCAGCGGTCGGTGCCCGCGCCGTCCACGACCAGACCGTGCCCGTCGTCCGCGTCACCCTGGCGCGGTGGCCGCAGCCGGTTGTCCACGACGGCCGCGAGGGCGTCGGTCATCCGCAGCAGCACCACCCGGACGGTCGCGGGGACCGGCACGTCGGCGGCATCCGCCTCGGCCACCGCGGCCAGCCCGAGCTCCAGCACGAGCCCGTGGTACTCGGTGGCCGACTCGCGGTTGAGGCCGGAGTGGAAGGTGTTGCTCCGCAGATGCCGCTCCAGCGACCGCAGCGCGTCGGCTCGCCAACGCGCCGAGGAGGGGAACCACCCGAACGCGCAGGCCGCGGCGAACTGCCCGGCGGCCTCCGCGATGACGTGGTTGTTCGCCGAAGACCCCCGGCTGGGGAAGGCGGCCAGCCACCGCTGGTGGTGCCAGATCTGGTCCAGCGCCACCGGGTTGCCCTCGAAGAGCCCGGCCGCGCCCGGCCAGCCGTCGAGCAGCCGACGGATCCACACCCAGGACAGCAGCCGGATCCCCAACTCGATGCCGCTGATCCAGTGCACCCCGCGCAGCGGCGCGTTGGCCGCCCACCACGACCGCAGGTGCTCGGCCACTCGCTCGGCGTACCGCTCGTCCCCGGTGATCGCGTAGGCGGCGGCGAGCACGGTGAGGTACTGGTGCCGGGACAGCTCCCAGATCTGCTTGATGTCCCCGACCGCGTCCTCGCTGCGGTACGGCACGTCGAAGGCGTAGCCCTGCGGCGCCCGGCGCCCGGTCTTCGGGTCGTACCACCAGTCCGGGTCGGCCAGGTCGTCACGGTCCACCCCGAAGTACTCGGCGTGCCCGGCCATCAGCCGGTCCGCCTCGGCGACGAGACGTTTCGCGGCATCCGGTGGCACCGCGTCGATCGTCCCGGCCGGCAGTACCGCGGTGAACCGGGCGCCGGTCACGCTCGGGCAGTCCGGCAGCGCCGACCGCCACCGCCGCCTGCGCACCGCGTCGCCCACCCTGCCGCCGACCTCCCGCGGTCCCATCCGGGACAGCCGCCGCAGGTACCAGCCCGCGCTCAGGGTCATCGCGCCCTCGCCAACGTCACCGGAGCGCCGCCGACCAGGCCGGCCTGCACGGCGAGGGTGGCCGCCGTGGTGGCGACCAGCGACTCCAGGGGCACCGGCATCGGGCCGCCGGTCCGTACGGCCTTGATGAACGCGGCCAGCTCGGCGGACTGGCCCTTGTCCCGGGCCTTGGGCAGCCGCGAGCTGACCCACCGCTTGCGGCCGACCCTGCCGTCCAGATACACCGAGGCACGGACGAAGTCGTCGAGCCGCAGCACCTTGCCGTCCGCGACGAGGTCCAGCGTCTCCTTGGGGAAGCCGGGCGAGCCGGTGGTGACGTAGCTGATGGTGGCGGTGGACCCGTCCGGGTAGCGCAGCACGACCTGCAGGTCCTCGTGGCCGGACGTGGCGAGCGCGTACACCGAGACCGGGTCGGCCTCGAGCAGCCAGCTCGCCGTGTCGACGAAGTGTCCGCCCTCGCCGGCGAAGCGCGAGCCCTCGGTGCCCTGTTGGAGGTACCAGCTGCCGTGCTGCAGCCGGCCCGCGTTGACCAGGTAGCGGAGGCTGGCGGGACCGGTCCGTGCGCCGAACCGCTTCCTGGCCTCCTGCAGCAGCGGCGCGAACCGGCGGTTGAAGCCCACCTGCAGCCGGTCGTTGCCGGACTCCTCCACCGCCGCGACCACGCCGGCCAGCTCGTCCTCGGTGAGGGCCAGGGGCTTCTCCACGAACACCGTCTTGCCGGCCAGCAGCGCCCTTCGGGTCAGTTCGGCGTGCGAGCTGTGCCGGGTGACGACGAACACCGCGTCGATGGACTTGTCGCCGAGCACGGCGTCGAGGTCGGTGGTCGCCTCGGCGAAGCCGAACTTCCGCTGCGCGTTGGCCGCGGACAGTGCCGTCGTGGTGACGACCGTGGCCAACTCGACGCCGTCGCGCTGTGCCAGGTGCGGCAGCAGCATCGACGTCGCGTAGTTTCCAGCGCCGACGAACGCCAGGCGTACCGGCGCCTTGGCGGACCGGGCCGGGGGCGACGCCGTGCCGCTGCGTCGCACCGCGGGCACGGCCACCGCCGGCGCCTGCGCTTCCGCTGTGTTTCCAACGGGGCCGGGGTACCGGAACAGCACGGCCACGGCCTTCAGGTCGCCGTCCTTCAGGCGCTGGTACGTCTCGACGGCGTCATCGAAGTCGGCGATGTGGGAGACCAGGGGCTCCACGTCGACGCGGTCGCGGGCGAGGAGATCGAGGAAGCACGCCAGGTTGCGGCGCTCGGTCCAGCGCACGTAGCCGATCGGGTAGTCCCGCCCCTCCAGCTCGTACTCCGGGTCGTAGCGCCCGGGGCCGTACGAGCGGGAGAACCGGACGTCGAGCTCTTTCTCGTAGTACGCGTTCCACGGCAGGTCCAGGCGGCACTTGCCGATGTCGACGACCCGGCCGCGGTCCCGGCAGAGCCGGGCGGCCAGCTCGACGGGCTGATTGCTGCCGCCGCCGGCGGCCAGGTACACCTGGTCCACGCCGTGACCGCCGGTGAGTTCGGCGACGGCAGCTTCCACGGCCGCGGACGCGGGATCGCCGCAGGCCGCGGCGCCCAGGCGCTCGGCGAGCTCGCAGCGCACCGGGTCGGGGTCGACCCCGACGACGCGGACTCCCGAGGCGGCCAGCAGCTGCACCACCAGCTGCCCGATCAGGCCGAGGCCGATGACCAGTGCCACGTCGCCGAGTTGCGGCTCGCCGCGGCGGACGCCCTGCATCGCGATCGACCCGACGGTGCCGAAAGCCGCGTGCCGCGGCGCGAGGCCGTCCGGCACCCGGGCGTAGAGGTTCTTCGGCACCCAGTTCAGCTCGGCATGCAGCGCGTGCTCATTGCCCGCGCAGGCCACGAGGTCACCGACCGTCACGTCGTCGATCCCGGTGCCGACCTGCTCGACCACCCCGCACAGCGAATAGCCCAGCGGCGTGTAGGAGTCCAGTTTGCCCATCACCTTGCGGTAGGTGGCGGGCACCCCGTTGGTGGCCACGCTCTGCATGACCTTGGCCACCTGGTCCGGACGGGAGCGGGCCTTGCCCACCATCGACATGCCGGCCTCGGACACCTTCATGAGCTCGGTCCCGGTGGAGATCAGCGAGTAGGCGGTCCTGACCAGCACGCCGTCCGGCTTGCAGCCCGGCACCGGTACGTCGAGCAGCGCCAGCTCGCCGCTCTTGTAGTTCTGCACAACTTGTTTCACCCGAACTCCTGTTGTTCTACGCCGTTGAGTGAGTGCTCCGGCCGGAGCCGGAGGTCGCGCCGCGGTACCAGTACTCGAGGGTCAGCACGTGCCACAGATGTTTGGAGAAGTCCCGCTGCCCGGCGGCGTCCTCGGCGACCATGCGCGCCAGCGCGTCGCGGCGCAGGAACCCGGAATTGACGAGCACGCCGTCGTGCACCACCTCGCGCACCAGCGGTGCCAGATCCCGGCTCATCCAGGCGCGCAGCGGGGCACTGAACAGGCCCTTGGGCCGGTACACGATCTCCCGGGGCAGGATCGAGGTGGCCGCCTCCTTGAGGACGGCCTTGCCCTGTCGTCCGACGATCTTGCGATCGCCGGGCACGGCGAACGCCGCCTTGACCACCTCGACGTCCACGTACGGCACCCGCACCTCGGTCGACGCGGCCATGCTCGACCGGTCCGTGTAGGCGAGGTTCAGGCCCGGCAGGAACATCCGGGCGTCGCCCAGGCACATGCGGTTGACGAAGTCGTCGAGGTCGTTGTCCTGGTAGACGTCCGCGTGCTCGGTCAGCACCTCCTCGACCGTCCCGGCCAAGTCCGGATCGATCAGGGCGAGCAGTTCGTCCTGGTCGTACATGGTGTAGCTGCGCCGGAACGCGGTCTCCTCCGGCAGATCGGCGAAGGAGAGGAAGCGCTTCGCGAACCGCACCGACCGGTACCCCCGGCGGGCCGTGGCGACCGGCAGCCGGTCCACGGCCCGGGACAGGCCGCGCCGCAGGGGCCGCGGGACGCGCTGGTAGCGCAGCGCGAGCAGGTTGGCCAGGTGCTTGCGGTATCCGGCGAACAGCTCGTCGGCGCCCATCCCCGACAGCATCACCTTGACCCCGGCCTCCCGGGCCGCCGAGCAGATCAGGAAGGTGTTGATCGCGGCGGGGTCGCCGATCGGCTCGTCCAGGTGGTACGTCATCTGGGGCAGCAGGTCGAGCACGTTAGGAGCGATCTCGATCTCGTGCAGGTCGACGCCGAACCGCTCGGCCACCTGCCGGGCGTAGCGGAGGTCGTCCGGCATCGCCTCGAACTTGGCGTCCTCGGCGCGGAACCCGATGGTGTAGGCGGAGATCCCGGGTCGGTCGCGGGCCGCCAGCGCGGTCAGGTAGCTGGAGTCGAGACCGCCGGAGAGAAAGGTCGCCACGGGTACGTCGGAGAGCAGGTGGCGGCGGGTCGACTCCTCGACGATGGCGGCGACATCCGGCAGCTCGCCGGCCCGGGCCCGTTCCCGGCCCTCGGCGGCTACGTCCCGGAGGTGCCAGAACCGGCCGCGCTCCACCCGGCCGTCGGGCCGGCACCGCAGCCAGCTCCCCGGCGGCAGCTTCTCCGCCTCGCGGAACGCGCAGCGCGAGTCCGGTACCCAGTAGTACAGCAGTGAGGCCACCAGCGCCGCATGGTCCACCTGTAGCGACCCGCCGGTGGCGGCGGCGAGCGCCTTGAGCTCGGAGGCGAACACCAGGCCCCCGTCGCGCCGGAGCAGGAACAGCGGCTTGATGCCGAGTTGGTCGCGGGCGAGCACCAACTCACCGGTTCGCTCGTCGAAGATCGCGAACGCGAACATGCCGCGCAGCCGGGGCAGGCAGTCCGTGCCCCAGCGCCGCCAGGCCTCCAGCAGCACCTCGGTGTCGGACGTGCCGCGGAAGCGCACCCCGGCGGCTGCCAGTTCGCCGCGCAGCTCGGGCGCGTTGTACAGCTCGCCGTTGTACGTCAGGACGAGGCCGCCCGAGACCATCGGCTGGGCGCCGGTCTCGGACAGGTCGATGATGGCCAGCCGGCGATGCCCGAGGTGCACTTCGCCGTCACCGGCGGGGTGGCTGTACCGGCCCGCCCCGTCCGGACCGCGGTGGGCGAGGGTATCGGTGAGCCGGTCGGTCACGACCTTCCCGTCCGGCCATCGGTAAGTGCCTGCGATGCCACACATGTCCTACCGCACCTCCTGGTCGATGTCCGGAACCCGTGCCCATGACGGCCGCTCCGGCCGCGGCCGGCCCGTCCCGTTCTGCTGGTCCGGCCGCTCGTTGCGGCCGCGCAGCGCGGTGTGCAGCCCGTCCCACAGCGTGCCGTCGGTCCGGTCACGCGGATCGGGGTCGATCAGAACCACACCGATCACCGCGATGCGCAGGTCCGCGAGCTGCCGCGCCACGGTGTGCAGCCATGCGGCGCTGCCGTGCCCGGCGCGAACGACGAGCAGGGTCTGCGTACCGAGGTACTGGAGGTCGGTCCACGCCGCGCCGGGCGCCACCGAGCCGACGCCGAGCCGGCGCTCCTGAGGCGACGGGGCCGCGGCCTGCTCGCCGCTGACCACGGTGGGATCTCCCGGCTTCGGGCGGCGGTTGACGAGCCGCAGGCCGGGCAGACCGTCGATGATCACCACCGGCCCCTCCTCCGCCAGTGCGGCGGCGAGGTCCAGGGCGATCACAGTCGTGCTGTGCGCGCAGCCCAGTTCCAGCAGCGACACCGGTTCCGCGGAGCCGCGTACGGTACGGGCCAGGGTCGCGGTGAGCCGTGTCCGTGCCGCCCGGGTCCGTCGGCGCTGCCACAGCCTGGCCGGCCGGCGGGGCGTGCGGCGCAGCTCCGCGATGACCGAGGCGCCGAGGTTCGCCGCGATCTCCCGGCGCAGCACGGGGCGGTCCGCCACCACCGCGCCGACCGCGGCCACCGCGAGGCCGAGGACGAGCCCGAGGACGAGCCCGATCGCGGCGTTGGTCGCGGCGGTCCTGGGCAGGGAGTGCCGCACCGCGCGCGGGGCGTCCACGATCTGTGTGCCGGCGATGAGCTGGGGCGTGCCGACGCGCGCCTCGGCGGCGCGCTGGCCGAAATCGGTGATCCGGGAGGTGAGCTCGGCCCGGCGGGCGAAGAGCGACTCCATGTTCGCCGAAGCCTTCGGCCCGCTTCCCGCCGATGTGTCTGCGATCGCCTTGTTGACCTGGGCGAGTTCGTCCTGCATGCGGTCACGCTGGTCGAGCAGGGTCTTGGCCTCGGCGTCCGCAGCTTCCTGTATCCGCCTCACGTGGTCCGCGACGAACGCATCGGCCAGCGCCTTGGCCCGGGCCACCGCTTCCGCGTCGCCGTCACCTGTCACGGTGATCTGCAGCAGGTTGTTGGACAAGCCGATGCCCCCGTAGTCCTGCATGAAGTCCTCTGGTTTTTCCGGGGACCCCAGGGACTGCAGGGCCTTACCGGCGATCCGCGTGGTGTGCAGCAGCCCGACGTCGGTGCGGATCAGCGTTCCGGGGTCGTTCGGCTGGTCCGCCTGATGCGCGACCAGCACCTTGGTCACCGCGGTCGGCGGCGGCGGCATGAGGACCGCCACCGCCGCGCCGAAGAGCAGCCCCAACAGCGCCATGGAGCACCAGAGGCGGCGGCGCCTGCGCACCGCGACCACCAGCGCCTGCAGGTCCAGCAGCGGAGCGGCAGCCGACGGCTCCGAAGCCGTACTCGTCGTCACACCGCACCTCCCGCCGCGTCGTCGCCGACCGCGATCGTCGGCGTGGCGCCATGCGCAGGATGGCCGGCAGACCGCGTCGGACGGGCCCGGACCATGCCGGCGAGGACGATGCCCACGACCTCCTGCTTGGCGTCCGCACACGCCTCGGCGATGCCCGCGAGCTCCCCTGCGGTCCAGTTGCCCGCGCTGAGCACGACCAGGACACCGGACTCGCTGTCGCGGTCCGGCACCACCGGCCGGGACACCGAAACCCCCACGACCCGCAGCAGCGGATCGCTCTCGGCCTCGGCGACGAGCTGCCCGGCGGCCCGGCGGGCGATCTCGTCGCCGTCCGGGACGACAACCAGCAGCTGCCGGGGAGCCGGCAGCCGGTCCCGGAGGCGGGCGCACACCCGCCGGTAGCGGATCTGCCTGCCGGCCTCGTCGCCGGAGCTCTGCGGGGTCGGTATGTCCCACCGGATGTCGACGCCGAGCAGCCGGCGGATCCGGGCCCGCGGGCCACGGCCTTCCGGCCGGTGCGCGGGCCGTTCACCAGGTACGTCGACGGTACCCAGCAGCGCCGAGCCCAGCGCCGCGGCGATCTCAGGTTCGGTGCGCAGCCGGCGACTCATCCGTGCGGCGGTGAGATGGCCGATGACCGCGAGCAGGAAGAACAGCAGTGCCCCGCCGACGATGAGCTGCGTCCTCGTCGGCGGTGCCTCGCCGGCCGGCCGGGCCGCCGGCCCCATGACGACCATGTTGGCCTTGTTGGCGGCCGGGTCGGCCTGGTCCAGCTTTTTGATGGCCTCCTGCAGCGCTGTGCGCAGCTTCGCGAGCTCGGTGCGGGTCTGTACGCTCTCCACGGTCTGCCCCGGATCGGCCGCTTCGGCCAGGTCGGTGATGCGGCGGCTGGTCTGCACCACCATCTGCCGCAGTGCCTCGGGCCGCGCTGCCGCTTCGGGGTCGGTGTTGGCGCCCGCAATCCGAGCGGCGAACGTGACGAACTGCTGGGCCACCTGGTCGGAGAGTTGCTGTGCGCGCTCCGGGGTGTCGGCCGTACCCGAGATCTTGATGATGTTGCCGTCGGCGGCCTTGGCGCTCACCTGATCCCGCAGCTCGCTGCCGCTGACCCCGGACCAGCCGAGCGTGGCAGCCGCGCGGTCGACCACCACCGAACTGGTCGCGATCTCCGCCTGGGTCAGCAGCTCGCGCTCCTGCCACGCGCCCGGCAGCAGTACCGATGCCGACGTCGTGTAACGCGGCGGAATCAGCAAAGAGGTGCCGTAGCCGACGAGCGCACCCACCACGGCGAGGATGGTGAGAAGTCGCCAGCGCCGACGGATGATCCGACCGATCGTGACCAGGCGTATCGTGTCATCGCTCAACGGTGCGGTCTCCCCCCTGCCCGTCCCGTTCGGCCGCCGACACCGGAGCGTGGTCACGCAAGGCTGCGGCGTAGGCGGCGAGCAGCGATGCTTGCGAGTTCCGCCAGGAGAGCGGCCCGTTGATCCGCTCCTGGCCGATCTTGCCCATCCGGGCCCGCTTCTCAGGATCGTCCAGCAGCAGCGCGATGAGCTTGGCGAACTCGGCCTCGTCGTTGGCGGGCGCGTAGACGGCGGCGTCACCGGCGGAGACTCGCGCCTCCCGGAGGTCGAACGAGACGATCGGCCGGCCCATCACCATGTACTCCAGGACCTTGTTCATGGTCGACACGTCGTTGAGCGGATTGCGCGGGTCGGGGGAAAGGCACACGTCCGCGGTGGACAGGTAGCGCACCAGGTCGGCGTCCGGGATGCGCCCGGTGAACTGCACCTGCTCCGAGAGCCCGAGCCGCCGGGCCAGCTCCACCATCGCGTCGAAGCTGTCGCCGGCGCCGACGAACACCGCGTGCCAGTCGGTCCGCCCGAGCTCGTCGCGCAGCTTCGCGAGGGCTCGCAAGGCGTAGTCGACGCCGTCCTGCGGGCCCATGACGCCGAGGTAACACAGCAGGTGAGGCTTGCCGCGCTTCAGCTCCTGCTCGGGCGGTACCGGCTGGAACCGGTCGGTGTCGGGCGCGCTGCGCACCACGAAGACGTCCGCCGGCCGCCGACCGCCACGGCTCAGCGCGACGTCCCGGTAGCTCTCGTTCGTGGCGAGCACGATGTCCGCGGCCCGGTAGGTCCGCCGTTCCAGCGCGAGCACGGCGCGGTACAGCAGATCCTCGCCGCGGTCGAACCGGGAGAGGTACAGCTCGGGTACCAGGTCGTGCTGGTCGAAGACGAACCGCGCCCCGCGCCGCTTCAGCCACAGTGCCGGCAGGAACAGCAGGTCTGGCGGATTGCAGGCGTGGACCACGTCGACCGGGCCGACCTTGCGGGCCAGCCGGACCGTATGCCACAACGCCGATCCGTACTCCTGCAGGTAGCCGGCCGGCCCTCCGGTGGCCGCGCGCAACGGGTAGCGGTGGATCCGCACCCCGTCGATCTCCACCTCCGGTTCCGTGTCCCGCTTTTCCCCGCGGGGACAGATGACGTGCACCGTCCAGCCCGCGTCGCGCAGCGTCGTGCACTCCTGCCACACCCGCCGGTCGAAGGGCACCGACAGGTTCTCCACGAGGATCAGCGCGCGACGGGTCGGCCCGTCGCCGCTGACTGTGCCGTCGAACGACGTGTCACCAAGCAAGGCCCATGTACCCCGGTTCGGCCCGGCGCGCTTCGGCGTCGGGAAGGCGGATGAGGTCGACGATCACCGGGCTGGCGCCATGGGGCAGCGCGGACAGCACGGCCGGATCCTTGGTCCCGACCAGGCACACCTCGGCATGCTCGAGCACCTCGCCGACGGACTCCGCGAGCAGCTGCGCGAGGTGCGGCAGCCGGGTCTCGATGTACTCGCGGTTCGCGCCGAGCAGCCGGGAGAGGTTCACGTTGGGGTCGTAGATCCGCAGGTCGTAGCCCTTGCCGAAGAGCCTCTCCGCCAGCTCGACGAGCGGGCTCTCGCGGAGGTCGTCGGTGCCGGGTTTGAAGGACAGCCCGAACAGGCCCACCCGGCGCTTGCCGGTGCGCTCGACCAGCTCCACCGCGCGTTGCAGATGTTCGGAGTTGGAGGGCAGCACGTGGGCGAGGATGGGCACCGAGACGTCGGCCCGCCGCGCCGCGTGGAGCAGGCTGCGTAGGTCTTTGGGCAGGCAGGAGCCACCGAAGGCGAAGCCGGGCCGCAGGTAGGCGGGGCTGATGTTCAGCTTGCGGTCGGCCAGGAACACGTCCATCACCTGGTGCGAGTCCACCCCGAGCGCCTGGCAGACCGAGCCCAGTTCGTTCGCGAAGCCGATCTTGAGGCCGTGGAACGCGTTGTCCGCATACTTGATCGCCTCGGCCGTCGGGACCGGCACCCGGAACACTTCGCCGGGCAATCCGTCGTACAGCGCCGCCACCACGTCGCCGCTCGCCGGGTCGAGCTCGCCGATGACGGTCTTGGGCGGGTCGAAGAAGTCCTGGACGCTCGTGCCCTCGCGCAGGAACTCCGGGTTGACCGCGACCCCGATGTCCACCCCGGCCGTGCCGCCGACGTACTTCTCCAGGATCGGAACCAGCAGGTTCAGGCACGTGCCCGGGAGCATGGTGCTGCGGAACACGACGGTCTGCCGCCCGCCCCGCTCGGCCACCGCGGCACCGATCTGCTCGGTGACCCGCTCCAGGTACGTGGTGCACAGGCTGCCGTTGGGCTCCGACGGCGTGCCCACGCAGACCAGCGACACCTCGCTGCCCCTGATCGCCTCGCGGACGTCGCCGGTGGCGCGTAACGCTCCGGCCCGCACGACCTCGGCGATGAGCTCGCCGATCCGCTCCTCGACCACCGGGGCCTTGCCGTCGTTGACCAGGTCGACCTTCACCTGGTTCACGTCCACCCCGATGACCTCGTGACCCAGGCTGGCCAGGCACGCGGCCGACACGCAGCCCACGTAACCGAGTCCCAAGACGCTGACTCTCATAACCCGTTCCTCCCCCCGGGCAGGCCCTTGTGGCCTGCCGTCCGCGAGCCGACCGGACAACGCCCTCCGCGCATCAGTAGGCCCCCTGCCCCTGAAGCACCGCGCGCAGCGTCTTCCACAAAATCACCGTGTCGAGGGCGAGCGACCAGTCCTCCACGTACCGCAGGTCCAGCCGGACCGCCTCCTCCCACGGCAGGTCGCTGCGTCCGCTGATCTGCCACAGGCCGGTGAGCCCGGGCTTGACCAGCAGCCGCCGCCGGATGTCCGGGTCGTACGCAGCGCACTCCTCCGGTAAAGGAGGCCGCGGACCGACGAGTGACATCGATCCGGTGAGCACGTTGAAAAGCTGCGGGAGCTCGTCGATCGAGTACCGGCGCAGCATCGCTCCCACCCGGGTGACCCGCGGGTCCCGGCGGAGCTTGAACAGCGGGCCGGCGCCCTCGTTGCGGTCGGCCAGCTCGGCACGTGCCCCGCCGGCCCCGGCGACCATGGTGCGGAACTTGAAGATGGTGAACTCCCGGCCGTCCTTGCCGACCCTGCGCTGGCGGTAGAACGCCCCGCCCCGGCTGTCCGCCAGCACGACCGCCCCGACGAGCACCATCAGCGGCGCGAACAGCATCAGCAGGACCGCCGCGCCCATCCGGTCGACGACCTCTTTGACGGCCCGGCGGCCCCCGGTGAAGGTCGGCATGCTGACCCGCAGCAGCGGGATTCCGAGCACCGCGTCGACGTGCAGCCGCGGGCCGGCCACCTCCATCAGCACGGGGGCCACGACCATCTCGGCATCGCTGCCTTCGAGGTTCCAGGCCAGCCGCTGCAGCCGGTCCGGTGACCAGTGCGGGTCCGGTGTGACCGCGACGACACGGTAGCCGTCGCGGCGGACGTGGCCCGCGACCGCCGTCAGTCGGCCGACGACCGGCACTCCGTCCAGTTGGTCACCGTCGAGCCCGAGCCCATCCGGCGTGCACACCGCTTCCACCCGCCAGCCTAGGTGCGGGAACTTGCGGGTTCGGGTGATCAGGTCGCGCACGGTGGCCAGGCTCCCGGCAGCGAGCACCGGGCGCAGGCACCGTCCTTCTTTTCGCTGTTTGTGCAGCCAGAGGCGCAGCAGATACCGCTCGGTCATGGTGATGAGCGCGATCGCCGGGATCGCGACGAAGATCCAGAGCTTGATGTTGCGCGAGGTCAGGGCGATCCCGCCGAGCGCCAGTACGACGGCCGCCGTGAACAGTGAGCGTCCGAGCCGGCGGAATTCCTCGGCGCCCTGGCCGAGCACGGCCGGAGCCCACGACCGGCTCACCGCAAGCGCCACCAGCACCAGCAGCTCGGTGCCGAAGGCGAGAATTCTCCACTTCTCATGCCAGTTGGCCGCGTCCCGGACCCCGAAGGAGCCGCCGATCGCCGCCACCACGAAGGCGGTGGCCACGGTATCGCTGGTGATCACAGTGCGGCGGTACCGCTGTTCCCAGTCGATGGCGGGCTGCCCGATCGCCCCGTTCACCGGTCGCCCGCGCGCCGATAATAACGGGCCGGCTAATCCCCCCTCCCCCTGCTGCACAATCCCCCCCAGGTCGCCAGTGGACTCGACGTGTTCGCTCCACACGGTTCCTCCCCCCGGGAGGCTCGCGCCCCCCGCACTGTTCCTCCCCCGGGAGGCCCCGCCCCCCGCGCCGCGCTGTTCCTCCGGGAGGCCCCCGCCCCCCGCGCATGGCATACCGGCCATGGCAGTGCCACTTGAACACCCCACCCGGCAGGCAGCGGATTCGCATGTCTTGTCAGAGTCTCCAGGTGCGCGGGAACCCGTCCGTAGCGCCTGCCCTGAAGATCACTATTTGTCACCTCGTGTCCGAGCATGCGAAGCAGGGTCAATGTAGACCACGAGGGCCCCTCTGGAGAGGGGAATGTATGCAACTTGTGCTCAGGCTTTGAAGGTGGGCCCACCGAACGGCCGCTGTCCGCAAGCGCGTTGAAGGCGAGACACGCCTTGCGACCTGTGATGACGGGCGTTCTCCGGGCTGTCGGCACCGGCGCCACGGACGCAGGCGGCGCCGCCGGCGACAGGCGGACTCCCTGCCCCACCGAGCCCTTCGCGGCCGCCCGGCATGCGGTGCCACGCCCGGGACTCCGTCTGCCTGTCGCTGCGGGGCCGGCTCCCCTACCGTCACAGTGAGCGGTGCCCAGTCGGCACCCCGCCTGACAGGTCGTCATCGAGGTCGGCAAGAGGTCGGCATCAGAGCGTCACCTGTAAGCCTCACCGGGAGATACGCATGAGGATGCTGATCAACAGTCCGGAGACCGTCGTCGCCGACGCGCTGCGCGGTATGGCCGCCGCGCATCCCGATCTGGACGTCGACGTGGAGCGGCGTGTCGTCGTACGGCGCGACGTGCGCGGCGGGGGCCGGGTCGGGCTGGTGTCCGGGGGCGGGTCCGGGCACGAGCCGCTCCACGCGGGCTTCGTCGGGTACGGGATGCTGTCGGCCGCTTGTCCCGGGGAGGTGTTCACCTCACCCGTTCCGGACCAGATGCTGCGGGCCGCGGCGGCGGTGGACAGCGGGCAGGGAGTGCTGTTCGTCGTCAAGAACTACACCGGGGACGTGCTGAACTTCGAGATGGCCGCCGAGCTCGCCGAGGAGGACGGCCTGCGCATCGAGCGGGTGCTGGTCAACGACGACGTCGCCGTCACCGACAGTCTGTACACCGCCGGGCGGCGCGGCACCGGCGCCACGCTGTTCGTGGAGAAGATCGCCGGCGCGGCCGCCGAGGAGGGGGCGCCGCTGGAGCGGGTCGCGGCGATCGCCCGGCGGGTGAACGACTCCTCGCGCAGTTTCGGGGTGGCGCTGAGCGCGTGCACGACGCCCGCGAAGGGCAGTCCGACCTTCGATCTCCCGGACCAGGAGCTGGAGTTGGGGGTCGGGATTCACGGCGAGCCCGGCCGGGAGCGGCGCGCGATGATGCCGGCCCGGGAGATCGCGGAGATCGCGGTGGGCGCCGTGCTGGAAGAGCTGGCGGGGGTGGGCCCGGCGGGCGGCCCGGTGCTCGCGCTGGTCAATGGGATGGGGGCGACGCCACTGCTGGAGCTGTACGGGTTCCACGCGGAGGTGGCGCGGATCCTGGCCGAGCGGGGTGTGCCGGCGGCGCGGACGCTCGTGGGCAACTACGTCACGTCGCTCGACATGGCGGGGTGTTCGGTGACGTTGTGCCGGGCCGACGAGGAGCTGCTGCGGCTGTGGGACGCGCCCGTCCAGACCGTCGCGCTGCGCTGGGGCCGGTGACCGTATGGTGACCGTGGGACCAGGCACCGGCCGAGGGGCCGGAAAGAGGCGAGGAGATCCGGTGCGTGACGCAGACTTCTTCCGGCGCTGGATGACGGCCGCCACGGAGGCGGTGGAGCGGGAGGCGGACCGGCTGACCGAGCTCGACTCCCCCATCGGGGACGCCGATCACGGAAGCAACCTCCTACGAGGGTTCACCGCAGTACGGGCCGCCCTGGAAGCGGAGGCTCCGGCGGCGCCGGGGGCGGTCCTGCAACTGGCGGGACGGACGCTGATCTCGACGGTCGGCGGGGCGTCCGGACCGCTGTACGGGACCCTCCTACGGCGTACGGGCAAGGAGCTCGGAGAAGCCGCCGAGGTCTCCGACGACGAGCTGCGCAAGGCCCTGTACACGGGGGTGGGCGCGGTGGCGCAGCTCGGCGGCGCGGCTCCGGGGGACAAGACGATGCTGGACGCGCTGGTACCGGGGGTGGCGGCGCTGAGCACCTCCTACCGCGCGGCCGAGGAGGCGGCGGAGAACGGCGCCCGGGCAACGGTGCCGATGCAGGCGCGCAAGGGGCGGGCCAGCTATCTGGGTGAACGCAGCATCGGCCACCAGGATCCGGGGGCGACGTCGGCGGCGCTGCTACTGGCGGCGCTGGCGGACACGGCGGACGCGCCCGGAGCGGGCGCATGACCGCGGCCGTGGGCATCGTGCTGGTCTCGCACAGCGCGGCCGTCGCCGAGTCGGTGGCGGAGCTGGCCCGCGGCCTGGCGGCGGGCGGCCCGGTGGCCCCGGTCGCCGCGGCGGGCGGCACGGCCGACGGCGGTCTGGGCACGAACGCGGAAATGATCGTGGCGGCGGTGCGTGCCGTGGACCAGGGCGCCGGGGTGGTCCTCCTGGCGGACCTCGGCAGCTCGGTGCTCACGGTGAAGGCGCTCCTGCTGGACGGCGACCTCCCGGAGGGCGCCCGCCTGGCGGACGCTCCCTTCGTCGAGGGCGCGGTGACGGCCACGGTCACGGCCTCCGCCGGCGCCCCCCTCGACATGGTCCTGGCCTCGGCGGTCGAGGCCTATTCGTACCGCAAGACCTGACCTGACCGGCCGGGCCGGGCCCGGCCGGACAGCCAGGCCAGGCCAGGCCAGGCCAGGCCAGTAGGCCTTAGCGGCCGCGCAGGGTTTCGATCTCGCGGCGTTCGCGTTTCGTCGGGCGGCCCGCGCCGCGGTCGCGGATGCCCACCACCGCCGCCTCCACCGGGGTCGGCGGCGGGGGGCTGTTGTCGATCAGGCACTCCGCCGCGACCGGGGGGCCGACCCGCTTCGCCACCGGGCGCTTGACCACCACGACGCGTTCCCGCCCCGCGTGGAAGAGCCGCACCTCGTCCCCGGACCGGACCAGCTGCGCCGGCTTCGCCCGTTCGCCGTTGACCTTCACATGGCCCGCGCGACACGCGCCGGCCGCGATCGCCCGGGTCTTCGTCAGGCGGACCGACCAGATCCAGGCGTCCACGCGAGCGCTTCCGGCGCCCGTTCCCGTCCCTGGTCCCGTCCCTGGTCCCGTCCCTGTTCCGTCATCAGCCATACCCCGACTCTAGCGAGAGCGGCCACACCCCACGGAACGGGTTTTGGTGGTTGCGACAAGTGACGTGGCATCTGCCATGCAGATCATCCCAAGATGATTGCAAATGCGGGACAGGTGCCCCTACCTTGTCGCACATGCAGTCCGTCACGATCGGACAGGCCGCCCGCCTGCCGGGCGTCAGACGAGCCACACCACCCGCTCAGCCCCGGCCACCCGCTCCGCCCGTCACCGGCGCGGGTCACCTCCGCGCGGACCCGGCACCCGGCCGGCCGCCGACCCGACCGAGGAGCACCCGCTCATGTCCCCGATGATCCTCAAGCGCCGCCGCACCGCTGCCGCCGCCCTGACCGCCGCCGCCCTGCTCGTGCCCGTCCTGTCCGCCTGCGGCAGCAGTGACGGCGACAACGACGTGAAGGCCGACGCGACCTCCCCGGCGGCCGCCTCCGCCGCGCCCAAGGCCGCGAACCTCACCGTCCTCGCCGCGTCCTCCCTCACCGACGTGTTCAAGACCGCCGGCGCCGCGTACGAGAAGGCGCACCCGGGCACCAAGGTCACCTTCTCCTTCGCCGGTTCGCAGGAGCTCGCCGCCCAGGTCAAGCAGGGGGCCCCCGCCGACGCGCTGGTCACCGCCGACACCAAGACGATGGACGGCCTCAAGGCCGAGACGAACGGCGCCTCGGTCATCGCCAAGAACCGCCTGGTCATCGCGACCGGCAAGGGCAACCCGTTCAAGATCGACGAGCTGAAGGACCTGGCCGACAGCAAGATCAAGGTCGTGCTCGCGGCGCCCGAGGTCCCGGTCGGCCGCTACAGCAAGCAGATCCTCGACGCCCAGAAGGCCGAGGTGAAGCCGGTCTCCCAGGAGCCGAACGTCCGCGCCGTGCTGAGCAAGGTCGAGCTGGGCGAGGCCGACGCGGGCCTGGTCTACAAGACCGACTCCGCGAAGTCCGGTGACAAGGTCGTCAACGTGGAGATCCCCGACGCCCAGAACGCCGTGGCCTCCTACCCCGCCGCCACGCTCAAGGCGTCCAAGAACGCCGAGGCCGCCGCCGCGTTCGTGGCCTGGCTGAGCACCCCCGAGGCCCAGAAGATCCTCCAGGACGCGGGCTTCCAGAAGGCGTAACCGCCCGTCCGGCTGCGGCTGCCCGGTCCGGGGGACGGGCAGTCCCGCTCGGCGTCGTATCCGCCCCCGGGTATCCGCCCCGTGTCGTATCCGCTCCGGACATCCGGCCCCGCCGAATCCCGACCTTCCCCCGTCCCGGCATCCCGGCCTTCCCCCGTCCCGGCCCCGCCGGATCCCCCGCCGTCACAGCTTCTCCCGCCAGGATCGCCTCATGAGCAGACTTCGCAGCCGCGGCACCCGAACACGCCCCCGGACGCGCACCCGAACCCCCGTCACGCTGGCGCTCCCCGCCCTGCTCGCCGTGGCGTTCCTGCTGCTGCCCCTGGTCGGCATCCTCACCCGGACCCGGTGGAGCGAGCTCGGCACCCATCTCACCAACCCCGGCGTGGTCCAGGCCCTCAAGCTGTCGCTGCTGGTGTCCTGTTGGGCACTCGGCCTCTCCCTCGTCCTCGGCGTGCCGCTGGCCTGGCTGCTGGCCCGCGTCGACTTCCGGGGCAAGGCCCTCGTCCGCTCGCTGGTGCTGCTCCCGATGGTGCTGCCGCCGACCGTCGGCGGTGTGGCCCTGCTGCTCGGCTTCGGCCGGCGCGGAGTGCTCGGTCCGTGGCTGGAGGGCACCTTCGGCATCACGCTGCCCTTCCACACCTCGGGAGCCGTCGTCGCGGCCACGTTCGTCGCGATGCCGTTCCTCGTCATCAGCCTGGAGGGTGCGCTCGGCGGCCTCAAGCCGAGCTACGAGGAGACCGCGGCCTCCCTCGGCGCCTCGCCGGTGCGCGTGTTCTTCACGGTCACCCTGCCCATGGTGGCCCCGGGGCTGATCGCGGGCGCCGCGCTCACCTGGGCCCGGGCGCTGGGCGAGTTCGGTGCGACCATCACCTTCGCCGGCAACCTGCCCGGCACCACCCAGACGCTGCCGCTCCAGGTGTATCTGCTGCTCCAGGACCAGCCGGAGGCCGCCACCTCCGTGTCACTGCTGCTGCTCGCCATCGCCATGGGCGTACTGATCGCCCTGCGCGGACGGTGGACGGGCGCTCCCGTCGCCGCGAAGGCCGCCCAAGCGAACGCGGCGAAGCCGATGCAGGAGCCCACGGCGCCGACGCCGGAGCCGGCGCCCGAAGCCGATCCGACCGGCACCGCGACGGCGCCCCACGCCGGACAGTGGCCGCTGCACGCCGAGGTGACCGGCTTCAACCGGCTCACCCTGGACGCCGAACCCGGCACCACCATCGCCGTCGTCGGCGAGAACGGCGCCGGCAAGACCACCCTGCTGCGCGCGCTGCTCGGCCTCACCCCGCGCGCCCACGCCACCCTCCGGCTCGGCGACACCGACGTCACCGAACTGCCCCCGCACAAGCGGCAGGTCGCCTGGGTCCCGCAGGACGGCGCGCTGTTCCCGCACCTGAACGCCCTGGCCAACACCACGTACGGGCTGCGTGCCCGCCGGGTGCCGCGCGCCGAGGCCCGCCGCGAGGCGCGGACCTGGCTGGACCGGCTCGGGGTCGGGCACCTCGCCCACCGCCGGCCCGCCGAACTGTCCGGCGGGCAGGCGCAGCGGGTGGCGCTGGCCCGGGCGCTGGCCGCCCGGCCCCGGCTGCTGCTGCTGGACGAGCCGCTCGCCGCCCTGGACCAGACGACGCGGGCCCACGTCCGGCACACCCTGCGCACGCACCTGGCCGCCTTCGGCGGCGTCTGCCTCATCGTCACCCACGACCCCGTCGAGGCCGTGTCCCTGGCCGACCGGGTCCTCGTACTCTCCGACGGGCAGGCCCTGCAGGACGCCCCGCCCGCCGAGGTGACCCGCCATCCGCGCTCCCCGTGGGTGGCCCGGATGCTGGGGCGCAATGCCTGGCCCGGCACGGCGTCGGCCGAGGGGCTCGCGCTCGCCGCCGGGGGCCGGCTGGTGGTGGCCGAGGCGCTGCCCGAGGGGGCGCAGGCGCTCGCCATCATCGCCCCCGAGGCGGTGTCGGTGCACCGGGACCGCCCGGGCGGCAGCCCCCGTAACATCTGGCCGGGCACCGTACGGGAGATCACCTCGGTCGGCAGCCGGCTGCGCCTGCTGATCGCCTCGGCCGAAGCGCCCGACCTGGTCGCGGAGATCACCCCGGAGGCCGCCGCCGACCTCGGCATCACGGACGGGACCGCGGTGTGGACCAGCGTGAAGGCGACCGAGGTCACCCTGGTACGGCTCTGAGACGGCCACGGAAGCGGAAAACGCCCAGGTCCGCGTGTCCGACCGTTCGCCGCAATGCTTTGGACGGTGGACGCCGGCTGACATATGTTCACCGGAGCCCCGCGCGTCCGCGGGGCTCGTTCCATGTCAGATGTTCCCGTGGGGGGTCCACCGTCATGTCCTTCAGCGCGCCCGGCTCACCGCCGTCCCCGCCTCAGCAGCCGCAGCACGCGGCGAACCCGTACCCGGCTCAGCCGCAGCCGCAACCGCAACCGCAGCCATACGCTGGACAGCCCGGCGGATGGCGGCCGCCGGTCGCCGTGGACGTGCTGCGCTCGCCGCGCGGACTGAGCGTGGCGCTGACCGTCCTGCTCTCGGTCTCGGCCGTACTCGCCCTGTGCTCGGCGGGCGCGTACCTGTACATCCGCTCCCTGATGGCGGACCTGCTGGCGGACCCCGCCCAGGTCACGCCGGACACGCTCGACCGGGCCGACTTCCTGGCCACCACTCCGGACAGCTTCGGCGCCCTGGCCATGATCGCGACGGGAATCGTCTTCATCGCCTGGTTCCACCGCGTCCGCCAAAACGGCGGGTTGTTCCGCCCCGACGGCTTCACCATGGCCCCCGGCTGGGCCATCGGCGGCTGGTTCGTCCCCCTCGCCTTCTGCGTCATCCCGTTCGTGATCGCGAAGCAGACCTGGTACGCCAGCACCCAGTTCGGGCCCGACGGCTCCTTCCGCAAGGTCTCCGTCGCGCCCGTCACCGCCTGGTGGGTGCTCTTCGTCGTCTCGCAGGGCATCGACCGGATCTTCACCCGGCTCTACGAATCTGCCGACGGCCCCGAGGAACTGCGCGGGGCCGCCACCGGCTGCGCCGTCTCGGGCCTGCTCTCCGCCGCCGCGGCCGTCCTCGCGATCCTCTTCGTACGGAAGCTGACGGCCATGCAGACCACCAAGGCCGTGCAGGGACCGTACGCGGCGCTCTGACGCTCACGTACCGCCGCGCTCCGGGACGGCGAACTCGCACCACACGCACTTCCCGCCGCCCCGGGGTTCCACGCCCCAGGAATCCGCGAGCCGGTCCACCAGCATCAGACCGCGCCCCGAGACCGCCCAGTCGTCCGCCTCGCGGCGGCGCGGCAGGGCGCTGCTGGTGTCCTCGACCTCGATCCGGATCCGGCCCTCCGGGGTCAGCCGCATGCTGACGTGGCCCACGCCGTCCGTGTGGACCAGGGCGTTGGTCATCAGCTCGTCCGCCGCGAGCTCGATCTCGTCCGCCTGGTCCCACGCGCCCCACGCCGCCACGGCGGCCCGGATCAGGTGGCGGGCCATCGCCGGGGCGTCCGGGTCACCGGGCAGGAGGCGCTGGCGCAGCGGGCCGCCGCCGCGCGGGGTGGCGACGCCGCGGCGGCGCAGCAGGAGCAGGGCCATGTCGTCCCCGCCGCCCGCGTCGCCGACCAGGTCGCACAGGACGTCGGCGAGTTCCTCCACGTCGACGGGGCCGGCGTGTACCGCGTCCATGAGCTCGCGCATGCCGGTCTCGCCGTCGACGGCGGCAGCGGCATCACCGGCCGCGCCCGGCCGCTCGATGAGGCCGTCCGTACAGAGCAGCAGGGTGTCGCCCGGGTGCAGCTCGACGCTGGTGACGGGGTACCCGTTGCCCGTGCCGGTGCCGACGCCCGTGCCGTGCGGGTCGCTCGACGGGAGCCCGAGGGGCAGCCCGCCCGCCACCTGGAGCCGGTGGCAGCTGCCGTCGCCACGGCGCACCACGGGGTCGAGGTGCCCGGCGCGGACCAGCTGGGCCATGCCGGTGGTGAGGTCGATGTCGGCGTACGTACAGGTGGCGAACCGTTCCGTCTCCAGTTCCCGCAGGAAGGCCGAGGCCCGCGCCATCGCCGTGCCCGGTGTGTGGCCTTCGGAGATGTAGGCCCGGAGCACGATCCGCAGCTGGCCCATGACGGCGGCGGCGTCCGTGTCGTGCCCCTCCACGTCGCCGATCATCACCCCGACGCGGCCCTCGCCGAGCGGGATCACGTCGTACCAGTCGCCGCCGATGTCCCGCCCCACGCGGGCCGCCCGGTACCGTACGGCGATCAGCGCGCCCGCCACCTCCGGGATCCGGCGCGGCAGCATGGCCCGCTGGAGGCCCTCGGCGAGGTCGTGCTCCTGCTCGAAGAGGATGGCCCGCTGCAGGCTCTGCGCGATGCCGCTGCCGAGCGCGACGAGCAGGTTGCGCTCCTCGGCGGTGAAATCGCCGTCCCGCGTGTACAGCAGCCCGAGCGCGCCGATGGTGCGGCCCTGGGCGATCAGCGGCAGGTACACGCCGCTGCGCACGGCCAGCGGTTCGATGTACGGCCACAGCTGCGGGTAGCGGCGCTGGAACTCCTCGCGGGAGGCGAGGAAGACCGGCTGCATGCTCCGTACGGCTTCGCTCATCGGGAACTGTGCATCGATGCGGGTGTACTCGATCTCCGGGACGTACGAGCCCAGTTGCCCCTCCGCGACGAGGTGGATCCGGCCCCCGTCGACGATGCCGAGCATGACGCTGACCGCGCCGAGGTGGCCGAGGGCCTCGGGGTCCTTCAGGGTCTCGGTGACGTCGTTGACGGTCCGGGCGTGCCCGAGGATCGCGGTGGTCCGCTCCACCACGCCGGTCATCCGGCGCCGCCCCTCGGCCTGCTCCCCGCCGGCACCGGGCTCGCAGGGGTCGTGGGCGGCGTCGCGCAGGATCCCGATGACGCGGTACGGGCGACCGTGCGGGTCCCGCAGGATGCTGCCCTGGATGTGCGTCCAGGCCGGGGAGCCGTCCCGGCGGCGGCTGCGGAAGTACGCCCCGTAGTGGCTGCGGCCGTCCTCGAGCGCCTGCGCGGCCCGCGCGTCGACCCGGGCCTGCTCACCGGGCGCGACCCGGGCCCCGAGCCCGGCGGGGGTGCCGCTGAACTCTTCCCGGCGCAGGTCGAGGACCTCGAGGGCGGTGGAGTCCAGATGCATCTGTCCGCTGTCGAGGTCCCAGTCGAAGGTGCCCATGCGGTTGAGCGCGAGGCTCGTGTCCGGCTGGGCAGGCCAGTCGACCCGAGGGCTCTCTCCCCTCTCGGCCATGCAGCCAGGGTCTCACTCTTCGCGTCTCCCCGCCCTCGCCCGCCGGGGAGTGCCCGCCGGGGAAGCCCGCCGGGCACTCCTCCACGGCACGTCCCGGCCGGGGCCCCGGCCAGAGCCCCATCCGGCGCCGGCCGCCTCGGGCCGGCCGCCGAGCCACCGGGCCCGGACGGGCCGCCACGCCGGGCCCGCCCCTCACTGGTCGGCCCCGGGACGCGGGCTCCCCGCCCCGCGGGCGGGGGCGACGTTCCCCGGCCGGTGCTGCCCGCGCAGGGGCGGCTCGGTCGGCAGCGGGACGGAAAGGGTCCAAAGTCCCGGCCTGTCGGGACTTTCCCTGAAGAGGCGGCTCGCGCTGTTCCACGAGGATCATTCTT
The DNA here is from genome assembly GCF_042736725.1 of Streptomyces sp. NPDC060028. Taxonomy (NCBI): domain Bacteria; kingdom Bacillati; phylum Actinomycetota; class Actinomycetes; order Kitasatosporales; family Streptomycetaceae; genus Streptomyces; species Streptomyces sp. NPDC060028. The sequence continues at coordinate 90,666 of NZ_JBHWVJ010000007.1, forward strand.
GATCATCTTTAGCGGCGTCAGCCGTCCCTCCGCAAAGGGACCTTGGCGCCCACGGCAGTGTGGGGTGTGGCTTGTCGCAAGCACCGAATCCGACGACCGAAGGCGGGGGCGCCGGCAAACGCCCCGGGCGGACACCCGGCGGCTCCCCCGGAAACGGGAGCGTCGTCATACGCCCGTACCGCGACCCCCTCGTCCTCGAGCCGCTCTTCCGGGACGAGGAACCCGCCGCTCCCGATCCGGTCGCCGAAACCCTCCGGCACCCCCCGGTCCGGGCCGCCAAGACCCGTACCCCCGCCCCGACGACCCCCCGCACCCTGCCCCCCGTACTCGACCCCGCGCTCACCGAGCGCCCGGCGCGGGCCTGCTCCGGCTGGTGGGCGCTGCTCGCCGCCGCGACCGCCGCGGCCGGGGCCGGGCTGCTCGTGCGGTACGAGGACCTGCGCCTCTCCCCCGCGCCCGCCGAGGCCTGGCCCCTGGCCCTCCTCGTCTGCTGCGCGGCCCTCGCCCTCACCGCCCTCGGCGGGCTCCGCCGCGGCCGCACCGGCCACGCCTGGGCGCTGAGCCTCTTCGGCCGCTACCGCGGCACGATCCGCCGTACCGGACTCGTCTGGTCCAGCCCCGTGGCCCGGCACGCGCGGGTCGACGTACGACTGCGGCACTGGCGCAGCGAGCCCCTCGCCGTCGTCGACGCCGAGGGCACCGCGCTGCGCGTCGTCGTCCTCGTCGTCTGGCGGGTCAAGGACACCGCCCGGGCGGTGCTCGCCGTCGAGGACCACACCGCGTACCTGCGCGGGCAGGTGGAATCCGCGACCGCCCGCGTCGTCTCCCGGATGCCCGCCGACTCCTTCGGCCCCGAGCCGGCCGACCCCGGCACGCTGCGCGACACCGAGGCCGTGGGCGACGAACTGACCCGGCTGCTCGCCGCGGAGTGCCGGGCCGTCGGCATCGAGGTCTTCTCCGCCCGGCCGCTGCACGTCGAGTACGCGCCCGAGGTCGCCGCCGCGATGCAGCGCCGCCGGGTCGCCGCGATCGACGCCCGGCACCGGGACTCCGTCCTGACCTCCGTCCTCGACGCGGTCGACGACACCGTCCACCGGATGTCGGACCGCGGGCTCGTGAGCCTCGACGACTACGAACGCAAGGCCCTGGTCAAGGACTTGACCGTGGCCTTCTACACGGCAAGCGGCCCCGCCGCCGACGCCCGCTGAGAACCCCCGATGGAGAGGAACCGCCCATGCGCACGCCCGAGTTCACCGAGGACATACCCGACTGCTGTGAGTGCGCCGGCTGCGCCTTGGGCGCGACGACCCTGACGGCCGGGGTGTCCCGTCGCCGCTGCACCCTGCGCGGGGCCGTGGTCGCGGCGGTCGGCGCGACCCTGCTGGTGGGCACCGGCGCGGGCGTCGCGTCGGCCGAGCCGGCGCCGTCCCATGCCGGCTGGGACGGGTCGAAGTACTGGTACAAGGACCAGACCGGCTGGTGGCGCTGGACCTCGCACCACGACAAGTACCTGGAGAAGTCCGGACAGAAGGCCTCCACGCCGAAGTCCACGTCCACGTCCACGTCCACGTCCACGTCCTCGTCCTCCACTCGGACCTCCGAGCCGACCTTCCGCGGTCGCGCGGGCTGGGACGCGACGGACCGCGTGTACTGGTACAAGGACGCCACCGGCTGGTGGCGCTGGACCAGCCACCAGGACAAGTACGAACGCAACACGGGCCGTTCGGGCGGCGGCGCGGGCGGCTCCGCATCCTCGGGCTCCTCCGGCTCGGCGGGGCAGGCCGGCGGCTCTGGCTCCGGCACCCCGCTGCGCCAGGGGACCGAGGGCGCCATCGCCTTCGCCAACGGCCACCTCGGCGACCCGTACGTCTGGGGCGGCAACGGCCCCCACGGCTGGGACTGCTCGGGCCTGGTCCAGGCCGCGTACCGCTCCGCCGGCATCTCCCTCCCCCGGGTCGCCGACGACCAGTACCGGGCCACCACCCCGATCGCCCGCTCCGAACTGCGCCGCGGCGACCTGGTCTTCTGGTCCACGAACGGCCGCGCTTCCGGGATCGACCACGTCGCCATCTACCTCGGCGACAGCCAGTACCTCGAGGCCCCGCGCCCCGGCAAGAACGTACGCGTCTCGTCGTTCGCGAACTACAACCCGAACATGTACGGCCGAGTCCGCTAGGCAACGCTCCCCCGCCGTGGTACCGACGCGCCGCCGAAACCGGCCATCCCACGGGCATCGCCCTGCTGGCCGGGGCCCTGCGCGCCATGGGCCGGGCGCAGGAGGCCGAGCCGCGGCTGGAGCGGCCGGCCCGGCGGGCGGGGGAAGCCGAGCGGTGGTACCGCCGCGCCGCCGAGGCGGGCCACCTCCGGGCCACCGCCGCCCTGGGGGTCATCCTGTACGAGGACGAACGCGCGGGAGAGGCCGAGCAGTTCCTGCGGCGCGCGGCCGAGGCCGGTGACGCGGCCTCGATGAGCAACCCCGGCACGCTGCTGTACATCGCCGGCCGGATGCCGCAGGCCGAGCAGTGGTACCGCCGCGCCGTCGAGGCCGGGTTCGACCGCGCCCTGCACGACCTCGGCGTACTGCTGGAGAACACCCGGGGGGCGGACGAGGCCGAGCAGTGGCTGCGGCGGGCGGCGGTGACGTCACCTCCATGGTCAACCTGGGATTCCTGCTCTTCCACACCGGCCGGAAGGGAGAGGCCGAGCAGTGGTACCAGCGCGCCGCGGCCGCGGGCGGCGTGACGGCCGCCAAGCTGCTGCGCGGCCGGCTGTTCAAGAAGCCCAAGGCGCGTCGGCGCTGGGGGGCCCGTAGGCCCGACTGACGCGTCCGGCCGGGCAGCGATTGCCGGACTCCGGAAGCAAGCGGACAATTGGATCATCCCGTCCAACTGAGAATGGGGATTCCCATGACAGCCAAGACACGCCTCCAGTGGGTGTACCGGGCGTCGATCGGGACCGGCATGGCGTGCGGAATGGCGATCGGCCTCGCGTCGCCGGCCTCAGCAGCGTCACTGGTGAGCGTGGTATTGGACGCTCCCTACGCCACGGTCACTTTCCGCGACACCGACACCAGGGACCAATCGCACACGCTCATCCTGACGCCACAGAACGCCGGCGGTGAATCTCGGCGCATCGTCGTCGCCGGGGAAGTACCCAGCGTGAACAGGACGGTCGTCAAGATGGTGAACGCCGGCATCAGACCGGGCGTCGCCTACTGCGCGGTGGTCGAGACGGCGGTCAAGGGGGAAGACGGGATTCTCGGCAGCTTCGGAACCACTACCACGTCCAACAAGGTGTGCTCCGAAGGGGCCGGCTCCGCCAACGCCCCGACCGACGTCTCGATCGGCTCCATCGAAGGCGAGGCCAGCCCGCAGGCGGGCACCAACCGCAACTACTGGGTCAGTTACGCCAACTCCGGCGCCGATGCCAAGGGCGTCACCGTTGACGTGCAGACCTCCGGCTCCATCACCATGCGCAGGCCACCGGAGTCCGGCACCTTCCACGGCATGCAGTGCGCCGCGTCCGGCACCGGCTTCCACTGCACCGGCGGCACCATCCCGAAGGGCGCGAAGGGACAGATCCCGCTCCTCGCCACGGTGAAGAACGCGGGCCCCGGTGCCATCCACGCCACCATCAGCGTGGCGGGCGACCCCAATCCCGGTAACAACTCCCAGACCTTGGGCGTCATCGCGGTCCCCAAGGCGTGACGGCCTCCGTCCCGGTCGACACCCCGGACCGTACGGGGGACGATGGACGGGACGGGCGCCTCCGGGTAGCCCAGACCGCCGCCTGACGGGCGGCGGCCGGAGGGAGAGTTCCGGGGCACGGTCCGCGGTGTCGGCGTGCCCCCCACGACCGGCATGTGCCCGCGGCGGCGCGATGGAGAAAACACCATGAACCGGCGCAGCCGCCGCACGACCGTCACCTGATCGCCTGTTCGGTCCTGGCCGGCAGCGTCGTCGCGTTCGCCCCGACGGCGTCGACAAGCAGGCCAGCTCGGACGAGATCCGCAAGGCCCGTACCGACGGCTTCCGGGAGGGCGTCAAGGCCGGCAAGGCCGCGGCCCGGAGGACTGCCACAGCGAAATGCCCGAGCCGCACAAGAAGCCCGGACTGGCCGCGCAGGACGCGGCGGTCGATGAGGCGTTCAACCAGGGCTTCGTGGCGGGCGCCACGAGCGCCTGCAACAAGTTCTGCCACACCGGGCATTGACCGCGACCCGGGCACAGCTCTACGGCGACGGCTCGGCCACGGGGGTGGCATCCGTGACCGCCCGCGGCGCGGGCGGCGGCGAGGAGGAGGAGGAGGAGGAGGACTGCGGCGGGGGCTCGGGGGCCGCCGAGGACGGTGCGGAGGACTCGTCCGACGGGGAGGCGGGAGACGACGGGGACGAGGACGAGACAGGGGGAGACGACGGGGCCACCGGCCGCAGAGGCGGTGAGGAGGCGGACTCCGACGGCGAGCTCGAACCGGAATCGGACGGCGAGGGCGGCAGCGGCGGCGACGGGATCACGGGCGGCGGCGGCGCCGGCTTGTCGTGCTTGCCCTGGTGGTCGCCGCGGTCGCGCTCGTACCAGGTCCGGTCGTGGTGGTCGTAGATCACGAACTTGTCGACGACGGTCACGGACGGGGCGATCACCACCACCTGCGTGGGCCGGTACGAATTCCACACCTGCCCGAAGCGCTTCGGATTGGCCTTGAGCGCCACCGGCGGCGCGAGCGGGTTCCCGCACGCGCAGCGCACCCGCGGCACCCCCCGGTCGTCGACGAGCACGGCCGTGCCGGCCTGGAGCACGGCCTGGTAGCTGGTGGCCTTGCCGTCCCGGTAGCCGTGATTGGTGACCCGGGTGTCCATGCGCAGCTGCACTGGCGTGAGGGAGCGCAGGTAGGCGGGTACGGAGGCCGGCCGGATGCCGAGCGCCGAGGCGAAGGCGGTGTTCTTGGCGGGCTGCGCCGTGAGCACCCTGACCTGCTTCTCCACGTCACAGCTGGCGAGGTGCCGGGTGCCGCCGTACAGGCCGGGCGAGGAACCGCTGATGCTGCGCGTCCCGGTGGGGCTGGTGGAGGGCGGTGGGCTCTGTGGCGGCTCCGGCGGCGGCGTGGCCTGCTCGGCGGCGGTGGACTCGGTGAACGGATCCGGCCCGGAAGCCACGGCGGGCTGCAGGAACACCTCGCCGTCCGCGGAGGTGGAGGTGCCGCTCGGCCTGGTGAGCACCACGGCCAGGACCACGGCCGCGGCCACCGCGACCAGCGCGGTGACGAGCCCGGGTACGGAACGCCACCAGGGCCCCTTGGGCGGCGTACCCGCAGGCGTACCCCCGGGCCCGCCGCCGCCCGACCCGGGCGGGGCGGGCGGCGGCGGTGGCGGCGGCGGAGGCCCCTGCTGCCCCCCGGACAGCGGGCCGGAGGGCGGGCCCGTGGGGCGCTCGGGCGACGGCGGCGGCTGCTGGCCGGAAGGTTGCGTGGTCACAGGCGGGCTCTTCTTCCAGACGGAGGAGTTCCGGTCCCAGTCGAGATACGGAGATTCCACTGCCATTGCATAGAAATCTCCGGATTTGTTCACTCTTGCCGCCCATTGTGTGCGTCGTTCAGATGGTGCCCGCAAGCGGAGGGTGCCTACGGTTGCAGGGTGATCCGTACGCCCAGTACGTCCGGCAATGCGTCGGCCGCCGCGTCCGCAGGCTCCGCCAGGGCCTGGCGTGACGCCCTCGCCGCGGTGGTCGCGGGCTTCGTGGTGATGGCCGTGGTCGCGGCCGCCGGGCTGGCCCTGGCGGGCGCGGGCGATCTGCCGGGCGGGGCCTTCCCCCATGTGGTGGCCGCGGTCGTCGTGATGGCCGCCGGCGGCTCGGTCGAGGTGGCGGGCGGGGCCGGCTTCCTGGCGCAGGCCGATGCGAGCCTGTCCGCACTCCCCCTCTCGGTGAGCCTGGCGGGCGCGCTCACCGCCGGCTGGTGCTTCCTGCGCCCGCTGCACTACCGGGCGGTGGCCGGGCCCCGCGAACTCCTGGCCCGGTCGGCCCCGTTGGTCCTGCTGTGGCTGCTCGCACTGCTGGGCACCTCGCTCCTGGCCCGGCAGGACTTCTCCGTCTCCACCGGCGACTCCCCCGCCGGGGAGATCGCGGGGGAACTGGGCGAACTCCTCGACTCCGCCCCGAAGGTGGGGTTCAAGGCCGCGGTGCCCGCCACGCTCCTGTTCGGACTGCTGTGGATCCTGGGGCTGTTGCTGACCGCCCTGCTGATCTCGCGCCGCGCTCCGCTCCCGGCCGGGCTGATCCGCTTCCACGCGGTGGTGCGCCCGGCCGCGTTCGCCGTGGTCGCGCTGCTCCTCGCGTACGTCGTCCTCGGTGTCGTGGCCGGTCTGGTGGTGGCGGCGACCCAGGGGCACGCGGCCCGCACCCTGGCGGTGGTCCTGCTCGGCCTGCCGAACCTCGCCTGGCCCGCCCTCACCCTGGGCCTCGGCGGGGCCTGGGAGGGCCGGGTCGAGGGGCCGTTCGGGCTGCCGATGCCGCACCCGCTGGACCAGGTGCTGCGCGGCTCCGACCTGTCCACGGTGGACGTGGGCTCCCTCGCGCGGCAGGACTCCCGGGCCTGGTGGCTCGTGGTGGTGGCGGCGGTCCTGCTGCTCGGCGCGGGCGTCCTGGCGGCCGTGCGCTCTCCGGCCGAAGTGCGCCCCTGGCAGCACGCGCTGCACCTGGCGGTGGCGCTGGCCCTTGCCACCCTGGCGGTGTGTCTGCTGGCAGCGGTCCAGGCACAGTTCGGCCTGTCCCTGCTGGGCATCGGCGACGTGGGCGGCCTCGGCGGCAAGGTCGAGCTCCGCCCCGTCCTGTGGCGCACGGTGGGCCTCGCCCTGCTCTGGGGCGCGGTGGCGGGCTTCCTGGGCGCCCTCCTGGCCCGCCCGCTGCGCCACCGCGGGCGGGTGGACCAGTAGACCTGCAGGGCACTGGACCCGCAGACCGCGGGTGCGCCTCAGTCCGTCAGCCGCGCCCGCAGCTCCTCGACGTCGGCGAGGAACCAGGTCTGCCGCCCGCGGTTGCACTCGCGGACGAAGTCCCGGAGCGCCGAACTGCCCTCCACGTGGCCGGAGATGTCGCCGAGGACGACGAGTCCCAGACGGTAGTTGGCGAACTTCTGGACGATGTCGCCGGCGACTCGGCTGCGCAGCCGGAAGAACGCGTCGTCGAACCGCCCGGCGGGGATGACGACCCACTCGGCGCCCTGGTAGCCGGCATCTCCGATCAGGTCCAGGACGGCGCCCTCCCCGCGGATGGCCTCGCCTTCGGCGGCGCACATGAGGACGGGCACGTCGTTGATCGTCTGCAGGGTGCTCACGGGGATGCTCATGGGGATCGAGGTTAGCTGGGCCGTACGGGTGAACGAACGGATATCGGTTCATCGGGGGATCGTTTCCGCATGTCACGCTCGCCTCCGTGAACACGATCAAAGGCCTGTTCCGGCCGCTCCACGCCGCTGGCCTGCTTGCGGTCTCCGCGTTGGCCCTGACCCTCTCCACCGCCCTGCCCACCCAGGCGACGAGCACCGGCGCCCGCTATCTGGCCGGCGCCACGGGCCTGGCGGGCCCCGGCGCCGAGGCGGTGGCCGTCAGCCGGGTGCTCTGCCCGCGCGGCACGACCGTCCAGTCCGGCGGCTACTCCACCGTCCGCCGCGGCCACGAGGCCGCGGGCGGGTTCAGACCCGTCGTCCTGGCCAGCCATCCCGTCTTCGACGACCCGAACGGCCGTACGGGCTGGTACGTCTCCGCCTCGCACGCCGATGTGACGGCCCACGTGCTCTGCCGTCCCTCCGACACCGGCGACTGACCGCTCAGCCCCGGCCGCGGAACACCGGCATCGCCCACCCCGGCGGCGGGGGCGCCGGTCCGGGACCGTCCCCCGAACCGGCCGACTGCCGCGCCTCCCCCGCCACGGCGGCCACCGCTGCCGCCCCCGCCCGCCGCAGCGCGTCGGTGAACTCCAGGCAGCTCGCCCACCGGTCGTCCGGCGCCTTGGCCAACGCCTTCGCCAGCACCGCGTCCACCCCGGCCGGAAGTCCGTCCCGGCGCGAGCTGACCGGCGGCGGCGGGTCGTACTGGTGGGCCCAGAGCAGCGCCATGTCGTCGTCCCGCTGGAACGGCGGCCCGCCCGCGAGCGTCTCGTAGACCACGCACCCCAGGCTGTAGACGTCACAGCGCCCGTCCACCGGCTTCCCGGAGATCTGTTCCGGCGCCACGTAGTCCAGGGTCCCCACGAACTGCCCGACGCTCGTGAACCCGGTCAGCGACAGCGACTTCTTCGTCAGCCCGAAGTCCGTGAGGTACACGTGCTCGGGGTGTTCGCTGTCCGTGCCCTCCGCGACGAGGATGTTGCCGGGCTTCACGTCCCGGTGCACCAGGTCGTGGGCGTGCGCCGCGTCCAGCGCCGAGGCCACCTGCCCGGCGATCCGCGCCGCCGTACCCACCGGCAGCGGCCCGGTGCGGTCGAGCATGGCCCGCAGGTCCTGCCCGGCCACGTACCGCATGGCGATGTACAGCAGCCCGTCCGTCTCCCCCGCCTCGAAGACCGGCACGATGTGCGGGTGCTCGATGGCCGCCGCCACCTTCGACTCGTGCGCGAACCGCTGCCTGAAGGTGTCGTTGCGCGCCAGCTCGGGCGCCAGCAGCTTCAGCGCCACCGTCCGGTCCAGCCGCACGTCGTGCGCCCGGTAGACGGTCGCCATACCGCCGCGCCCGATCTCGCTCTCCACCACGTACCCGGCGATCCGCCGCCCCCGTAGGTCTCCGGCGCGGCCGTCGAGCGGGTCCTCGGCCATCACGGCCCTCCGGTCGAGGTCCCGGTCCCGGTCCCGCCTCCGGGCGGATCCGCGATCCGCGTCGGCTCGTGCCGCCCGCCGGCGTCCGCCCCCGCGGGGGCCCCGTCCTGCGGAGGGGCCTCGGGCGCGGGCGGAGCGCCCGGTCCGGCGAGGACCGCGTACGTCGTCAGGCGGCTCCCGTCCGCGTACATCCACCGTCCCGCCGCCTCGTCGTAGAGCCATACGGACTCCCCGTCGACGACGACCCCGGCGCGCAGTCCCCGGGTGACGCGCCGCAGGGTCTCGGCGTCCGCCCTGCCCGTGGCGAGGTCCCCCACCGCCCGCCGGTAGCGCTCCAGTGCCTCGGCGGTGTGGGTGAGCAGCGGCCGCGGGTCCTCGGTGCGCGAATGGGGCCGGCCGCCGGTCGGCGGGGGCTGCGGTACGGCCACCAGCAGGCGGCCGTCCACCCAGGCGGACCAGCCGTTGGCGCACAGGACCTCCCCCCACTCCCCGCGCCGGGACAGCAGGCGCACGGGCAGGAAGGGGTCCAGGGGCGTGGTGGGCCGGGACAGGTCGGGTTCCTCCCAGGCGGGCAGCCCCTCCTGCGGCACGACATGGGTGGGGTGGAACTCCTCGCCGAGGCCGGCCGCGCTGGTCATCGGTGCCTACTTCCGCATGATCGCGGGCTCGTGCCGCCGCAGCAGCCGCGCGACCAGCACCCCGAACAGCACGGACAGGGCCACCAGCATCCCGAGGTTCAGCAGCCACACCCCGACGCTGTGCGCGAAGAGCGGGTCGTCGGTGAGTTCGCCGGGCACGATCGCGCCGAGGTCGATGGTGGCGGCCATCGCGCCGAGCGCCCACCGCGAGGGCACGAGCCAGGCCAGCTGCTCGATCACCGGCACCCCGTCGAGCTGGAGGAGCGCGCCGCAGAACACCACTTGGACGATGGCGAGCAGGACCAGCAGCGGCATGGTGACCTCCTCCTTGCGCACCAGGGCGGAGACGAGCAGGCCGAGCATCATGGCGGTGAACGACAACAGTGCGACGGCGAGGGTGATTTCGACCAGGGGCGGCAGCAGTACTCCCTTGCCGTCCGGGGCGCCCGGTTTCACGCCGAAGAGTCCGACGAGGGTCAGCACGACCGCCTGGGCCACGGTGATGGCGCCGAGCACCACCACCTTGGACATCAGGTAGGCGGACCTGGACAGCCCGACGGCGCGCTCGCGCTGGTAGATGGTGCGTTCCTTGACCAGTTCGCGCACCGCGTTGGCGGCGCCCGTCAGCACGCCGCCCACGCACAGGATGAGCAGGGCGTTGATCGCCGTCTCCGGGGTCAGGGTGCTGCCGGCCAGCGCGCGGGCCATCGCTCCCATCACGAACGGCAGCGCGATCATGATGGCGAGGAAGGTGCGGTCCGCGCCGAGCGCGGCCGCGTACCGCCGGATCAGGGTGGACAGCTGGGAGCCCCAGCTCTGCGCCTTCGGCGGCGAGGCGACGAAGCCCGCGGCGGCCGCGGACCCGGTGTCCCCGTCGTGCCGGGGCTGGCGGGCGGCGCCCGTGACGTAGCGGTGGTGCTGGGCCGAAGCCGCGTACTCCCCGTACCAGTCGCGTCCCTGCTGGTTCTCGAAGGCCTCGAAGGCCTCGGGCCACTGCGTGAAGCCGAAGAAGCCGAGGGTCTCCTCGGGCGGCCCGAAGTAGGCGGTGCGCCCGCCCGGAGCGAGGACCAGGAGCCGGTCGCAGACGTCCAGGCTGAGCACGCTGTGCGTGACGACGATGACGGTGCGGCCGTCGTCTGCGAGGCCGCGCAGCATGTGCATCACGGAGCGGTCCATCCCGGGGTCGAGCCCGGAGGTGGGCTCGTCGAGGAAGAGCAGCGACGGCTTGGTGAGCAGCTCCAGTGCGACGGAGACCCGCTTGCGCTGGCCGCCGGAGAGGCTGTGGATGGGCTGGTCGGCGCGCTGCTGAAGGCCGAGTTCGCCGATGACCTCGTCCACCCGGGCCTGGCGTTCGGCCTTGGCGGTGTCCTGCGGGAAGCGCAGCTCGGCGGCGTAGGTGAGGGCGCGGCGGACGGTGAGCTGCGCGTGCAGGATGTCGTCCTGCGGTACGAGTCCGATGCGGCTGCGCAGTTCGGCGTAGTCCCGGTACAGGTCGCGGCCGTCGTAGAGGACGGTGCCGTGGTCGGCGGGGCGCAGGCCGGTCAGGGCGCCGAGGAGGGTCGACTTGCCGGCGCCGCTGGGGCCGACGACGGCCAGCAGGCATTTGGCGCCGACGGGGAAGGAGACGCCGTCGAGGAGGGTCTTGCGGCCGTGGTCGACCGCCACGGTGAGGTCCTGGACGTCGAGCGAGACCTCGCCCGTGTCCACGTACTCCTGGAGCTGGTCCCCGACGAGGCAGAAGGCGCTGTGGCCGATGCCGACCATGTCGCCCTCGGCGACGCGGGCGGCGCCTTCGACGGGTGATCCGTTGAGGTAGGTGCCGTTGTGGCTGCCGAGGTCGGCGATCTCGTACGAGCCGTCGGCGAGGGAGCGCAGTTCGGCGTGGCGGCGGGAGACCACGAGGTCGTCGATGACGAGGTCGTTGCCGGCGGCGCGGCCGATCCGCAGGGCGGTCCGGGCGGTCAGCGGCCGGATGCTGGTCGGCCGGCGGAAGGTGCCGGTCATCGCCGGGTTGGTCACGGAAGAGAGGCGGGCGTCGGGCGGGGAGGGCGGCGGCGGGCCGACCAGCAGGGCGCGGGGGCCGTCGGCGACGCTGCCGAAGCGCAGTTCGCTGCCGAGTCCGACGGCCCATTCGTGAACCCGGTGGCCGTCGGCCCAGGTGCCGTTGGTGCTGTTCTCGTCCTCCAGCGTCCAGTGGTCGCCGTCGGGGCGCAGGATCGCGTGGTGCCAGGAGACGCGCGCGTCCTCCAGGCAGATCTCGCACAGGGGGTCCCGGCCGACGTGGTACGTCCGGGCCGGGCTCATCGTGGTGGAGCCCCTGTCGGTCTCCAGAACGAGCTCGGGCGCGGTCGGCACACCGTGTCGCTGGGACATGGTCAGATCTTCCCACGATCCGACCCACCCGGCAGTTGCCGGGCATAACCGCAGGTCAGAGCGGTGTTATAGGTAATGACAACGGTCCCCGTTGCAGCCTTTGCCCATCTCCGGAAGGTGCGCTTCACTTCACGCGACAGATCCGAACAAATGAGGGACGCCATGAGTGCGCACGACCACGCGCCGCACGAGTACGACGACCCGGCACACGACCGAGGAGGCCCCGGCCGCGAGCACGGGCACGACCACGGCGGCCACGGCGGCCACGGCCACAGCCACGGTGTCGCCGCCGACGCCGACCGACGCTGGCTGGGGCTGGCGCTGGGCCTGATCGCCGGCTTCATGGCGATCGAGGTCGTCATCGGCGTGGTGGCGCAGTCCCTGGCCCTGATCTCGGACGCCGCGCACATGCTGACCGACGCCGTGTCGATCGTCCTGGCACTGATCGCGATGCGGCTCGCCGCCCGCCCGGCGCGCGGCGGTTTCACCTACGGCCTCAAGCGCGCCGAGATACTTTCCGCCCAGGCCAACGGGCTGACGCTGCTCCTGCTGGCGGCCTGGCTGGCGTACGAGGCGGTGCGGCGGCTGTTCGACCCGCCGCCGGTGGAGGGCGGTCTGGTACTCGTCACGGCGCTGGCGGGCATCGCCGTCAACATCGTCGCGGCCTGGTTCATCTCCAAGGCCAACCGGACCTCGCTCGCCGTCGAAGGCGCCTACCAGCACGTCCTCAACGACCTGTTCGCCTTCATCGGCACCGCCGTGGCCGGTCTGATCGTGCTCACCACCGGCTTCCGGCAGGCCGACTCGATCGCCACCCTCGTGGTGGTCGCGCTGATGGTCAAGGCGGGCTACGGACTGGTCCGGGATTCCGGCCGGATCTTCCTGGAGGCCGCCCCGGCCCACGTGGACCCGGACGCCGTGGGCGACCGGCTCGTGGGGCACCCGCCCGTCACCGAGGTGCACGACCTCCACATCTGGACCATCACCTCCGGGCAGGCGGCGCTCTCCGCCCACGTGCTGGTGGCGCCCGAGGGCGACTGCCACGCGGTACGCCGCAACCTGGAGAGCCTGCTGGCCAAGGAGTACGGGATCACGCACACCACCCTCCAGGTGGACCACGCACAGGACGCCCTGCTCACGGTCGGACGCGCGGGGGAGATCACCGGCTCGCACGCGGCCGATCCGCACTGCGCGGACGCGCACGGCCCGGTGCACCGGCAGGGCCCGCACGACCACTGAACCGTTTCGGCGCGCGGCGGGGTGCTGAGCCCCGCCCGCGCTGGGCATACATGAACCCATGACGCCGAAGCGCAGCGCCGGGCTGCTCCTGTTCCGCGAGGCCGGCCCTGGAGCGAGGGGCGGCCCGCAGGACGTCGAGGTACTGCTCGGCCACATGGGCGGCCCGTTCTGGGAGCGGCGCGACGCGGGCGCCTGGTCGATCCCGAAGGGCGAGTACGGCCCGGAGGAGACCCCGCGCGACGCCGCGCGCCGGGAGTTCACCGAGGAGATCGGGCTGCCGCCGCCGGAGGGCCCGTACCTGCCACTGGGCGAGGTACGGGTGCCGGGCGGGAAGCTGGTGACGATCTGGGCGGTACGGGCCGACCTGGATCCGCAGCTGATGGTCCCCGGGACGTTCAGCATGGAGTGGCCCACGGGCTCGGGCCGCACGGAGGAGTTCCCGGAGCTGGACCGGGTCGGCTGGTTCACTCCCCCGGCGGCCAGGACCAAGCTGGTGGTGTCCCAACTCCCCTTCCTGGAGCGATTGTTGGGACTTGTACAGGGTTGACCCGACCTTTACTTGTCAACAAACCCCACTGCATGGACATTGCACGTATGACGAACGTCGTGCTGGTGGGAACCCTGGACACCAAGGGTGTGGAGTACGGCTGGTTGCGCGAGCGGCTGCTCGGCGCCGGCGTCGAAGTGGTACTGGTCGACACGGGGATCATGGGCGAACCCCGAGTGACCGCCGACGTGCCGCGCGAAGCGGTGGCGCGGGCGGCCGGAACCGAACTGTCCGAACTACGCGCGGCCGCCGACCGGGGCGCGGCCGTGACCACGATGGCCCAGGGCGCGGAAGCGACCCTCTTACGCCTGCACGCCGAAGGCCGGCTGCACGGAGTGCTCGCGATCGGCGGCAGCGGCGGCACCTCCATCGCCACCCGGGCGATGCGCGCGCTCCCGCTGGGCGTGCCGAAGCTGATGGTCTCCTCGATGGCGTCCGGGGACGTGGCCCCGTACGTCGGGTCGGCGGACATCACGATGATGTACAGCGTGGTGGACATCGCCGGGATCAACAGCGTCTCCGCCCCGATCATGGCGAACGCGGTCGAGGCCGTCGCGGGCATGGCCAAGGGCTTCGAGCGGCTCTCCCTGGAGCTGCGCCGTCCGGCCCGGCTGGGCGCGGGCAGCCGTCCGCTGATCGCGGCGAGCATGGCGGGCGTGACCACGCCCGGCGTGGACGCGGCCCGCGAACGACTGACCGAACTCGGCTACGAGGTACTGGTCTTCCACGTCAGCGGCAGCGGCGGGCGCACACTGGAGAAACTCGCCGGCCAGGGGATCTTCGCCGGGGTCCTCGACCTCACCCTCAGCGAGCTGGCCGACGACCTGTGCGGCGGGATCCTCACCGCCGGCCCCGACCGGCTCAGCGCGGCCGGGCGGGCCGGGATTCCGCAGGTGGTGAGCCTGGGCGCGCTGGACATTGTGAAGTTCGGCCCGCTGGAGACCCTGCCCGAACGGGCCCGCTACCGGCGGGTCCGCATCCACAACCCCTCGATCACGGTGATCCGTACGACCGAGGCCGAATGCGCGGAGTTGGGCCGCAGGGTCGCCGCCAAACTCCGTGCGGCCACCGGCCCCACGGAAGTGTGCGTCCCACTGCGCGGACTGTCCACGCTCGGCGCGCCGGGCGGCCCCTACCATGACCCCGACGCGGACCGGGCCCTGTTCTCGGCGCTGCGCGACGGACTGCGGGGCAGCGCCGCCCGGCTCTACGACTACGACACCCACATCAACGACCCCGACTTCGGACGGGCGGCGGCCGACCGGCTGCACGCCATGATCGGCGCGGTATCGGCCGCCGCCTGAGACGCCCCCCTACGGCGGGAACCAGCCGTGGCGGATTCCGTGTCCCAGCAGGTGGCCGGTCACCGACCGACCGGCCGCGGGACACGGGTCGCCATGGCAGGGGGCGGGAACGATGAACAACACGTGGACGGTCCCCGGTTACACGCACACCCGGGAGCTCGGTTCGGGCGGCAGCGGCCGCGTGGTCCTCGCCGTCCACGACGGCACGGGCACCGCGGTCGCCGTCAAGTACCTCAGCGACCGAATGCTCCAGGACCCCGCCTTCGTACGGGAGTTCCGGGCCGAGGCGCGACTCCTCGGCGGGCTGCGCTCCCCGTACGTGGTGGGCCTGTACGAGTACGTGGAGGCCCCCGGCGGCGCCGCGATCGTGATGGAACTGGTCGACGGGATATCCCTGCGGGCGCTGCTCAAGCAGTCCGGGCAGACCGCTCCGGAGGCCGCGCTGGTGCTCCTGAAGGGCTCCCTGCTCGGCCTCGCCGCAGCGCACCGGGAGGGCGTGGTCCACCGGGACTACAAGCCGGAGAACGTGCTGGTCGCGGCGGACGGCGCGTCGAAACTGGTGGACTTCGGCATCGCGGCGGGCCGCGGCACCACCCCTGGCGTGGCCGGAACGCCCGCGTACATGGCGCCGGAACAGTGGCAGGGCCGGCCGGCCTCCCCCGCCGCGGACGTGTACGCGGCGACGGCGACCTTCTTCGAGTGCCTGACGGGCCGCAAGCCCTACGACGGGGAGAACTTCGCGGAGCTCGCGGTCCAGCACATCGAAGCGCCCGTCCCGGAGACCGAGGCCCCCGAGCCCGTGCGCCCGCTGATCCGGCGGGGGCTCGCGAAGGCGCCGGAGCAGCGGCCGGAGAACGCGGACGCGTTCGTGGCGGAGCTGGAGCAGGTGGCGCTGGCCGCGTACGGGCCGCGGTGGGAGGAGCGCGGACAGCGCAAGCTGGCGGCGCTGGCCGCGCTGCTGCCGCTGCTGTTCCCCTCGGCGGGGGCACCCGCCGAGGGCACCACCGCGCTGGCCACGACCACGCTGAGCAGCGGCTCCTCCGGCTGGAGCCCCGGGCGGCGCGGCTGGCTCGCGGCGGGCGTGTCGCTGGTCCTGGGCGCGGTGCTGGTGCTGACGACGGACGCGATCGGCGACACCCCGGGCGGGGCGTCGGCGCTGAGCGCGTTCGCGACGACGAGCCCCGCCCCCGGCGCGTCCCCCCAGCCGCCCCCGACCCCGTCGGCGTCCGCGAGCCCGTCGCCTTCGCCGTCGCTGTCGCTGTCGCTGTCGCTGTCGCCGAGCCCCACGGCGTCCCCGTCGCCGTCTGTCACCCCCACGCCCACCCCCAAGCCGACGGTGAGCTGGTCTCCCAGGGCCACGCCGACCCCCAGTGCGACGCCGACCGTCAAGGTCCTGGCGGTCGGCGTGAACCTCACCCAGTCGGCGCTGGCCAGCGGCCAGGCCGCGGTCACCGTCAAGGCCACGGGATCCGGCACGGTGAAGGTCACCGTCCAGTGGTTCACGGGCGACGCCAGGAATCCGTTCGCGACGCCCGACGGCTCCGGGACCTACGAGTACACCGGCGCCGCGCTCCCCGCGATCCCGCACACCTTCACCGGCGCGGGCTGCTTCTGGGGGGTCAGGGTCACCACCACCCCGGCGGCCGGGGACGGTCCGGCTCAGGACAGCATGCAGGCCAAGCGGAGGTGCGTTCCCGCATGAGCGACGACGACTACAGCGCCACGGTCCTCGGCAGCCACTGGTTCAGCGGCCCCCCGCAGCCGGCCGACGCCGTCCCCGACCGGGTCGAGGGGTCGGTGCTGCGGTTCGGGCCCGGGGTCACCGCCGCCATGCCCGCGCCGTTCCCGTTGACCGGCCCCGCCGCCCCGCGGGGGCCCCGGCGGGGCGGCGGCCTGCGGCGGTACACCCTCGCGGCGGTGGTCCTGCTCGCGGTGCTCACGTACCTGGGCTGGCAGCGGTACGGGCCCTCGATCGGCGTCCGGGACGTGGCCGTGAGCACCGACCCCCGGGGTCCCGCCTGCGACGCGGCGGCCGATGTGGTGGCCGTCGTACGGACGAACGGGCGCGCGGGGGTCCTCACGTACCGCTGGGTGCGCAGCGACGGCACCCGGTCCGCGCAGCTCACCGAGCGGGTGCCGAGCGGGCAGCACGAGGCGCGGCTGCACCTGCTGTGGACGTTCCAGGGAACGGGCACCTACCCCGCCCGGGCGGAGCTCCAGCTGATCTCCCCCGGGCCCCGCACCGCGGCGGTGGAGTTCACGTACCGCTGCCGGCCGTAGCCGCGACCCGTCCTCCTTCCGGCCAGGGCGGCCGTGGCCGTCCCGCACGGATGCCAAGTCCCGCGCGGGAGGCCCGCAGCCGCTTTGGGGAGGGGCTGCGGGCCACTTGTGCCGTCCCCCTCCGCAACAGGGGGACGGAGCTCAGAACCGCGCGTGCGCCGTGATGTCCGCCGCGAACTCGCCCGTCATCGCGGGAGTCACCGTCGGCCGGCACTGCGCGACCGCCGCCAGGTAGTCCTCGGTGGTCGCACCCAGCTGCGCGGCCGCCGCGCCGCGCGCGCCCACCGCTTCCAGGTCCCGTTCGAAGGACACCTGCGCGGCGGTCCGCGCCGCGTGCTCGATGTCGGCCGGGGTGAACAGCTCGCTCGCCGCCACCAGCGCCGCCACGTCGACGTCCGCGCGGCCGGCCGTGTACCGCGCCCAGATCGCGGCGCGGGCGCCCGCGTCCGGGGTGCCGATCGGGATCAGGTAGTCGAAGCGGCCGGGCCGCAGGAAGGCCGGGTCCAGAGAGCGGATCGAGTTGGTGGCGCACACCAGCAGCCGCTCGTCGCCCTCCCGGAAGCGCGGTATCAGCTTGAGCAGCTCGTTGGTCACCCCGTGGATCCCGCCGGGCTGCGCGGGCTCGGTGCGCACGGGCGCGATCTCCTCGACCTCGTCGATGAAGACGAGCACCCGCTCCAGCTCGCCGATCCGGCCGAAGGCGTCGCGCAACGCGGTGGACAGATTGCCCTGATCGGCGAGGCGGGAGGGCAGCAGTTCCACGAAGGGCCAGCCGAGCCGCGAGGCGATGGCGCGGGCGAAGGTGGTCTTGCCGGTGCCGGGCGGCCCGAAGAGGGTGATGGCGCGCGGCGGGCGCACCCCGTGCGCGGCGGCCCGCTCGGGTTCGGCGAGCGGCAGCACCACGCGGCGCTCGATGAGGTCCTTCTCCTTCTCCATG
This sequence comes from Streptomyces sp. NPDC060028, assembly GCF_042736725.1. Lineage (NCBI taxonomy): Bacteria > Bacillati > Actinomycetota > Actinomycetes > Kitasatosporales > Streptomycetaceae > Streptomyces > Streptomyces sp. NPDC060028. Next base: position 108,785 of record NZ_JBHWVJ010000007.1, read on the forward strand.
CCGGCGACCTTGGTCCACAGGTCGTTCGGCAGGAAGCGGCCGCCGAGGTCGTCGAGGAGGCCCGCGGCCGGCCCGTGCAGCGGCTCGGTCTTCTCGAAGTAGGCGACGGCGGGCTGCCGCGTGTAGCCGGCGTTGAGCAGGCCCTCGCCGAGCAGGTCCTCCTCGGGCAGGACGTAGGCGATGCGGCCGACGCGGGCGGCGACGAGCCGCCGCTCCAGCTCGACGAGCAGGGCGCTGGCCAGGCCCCGGCCGCGCCAGCCGGAGGCGATGGCGATGCGCATCACCCAGGCCCGCTCCCCGGTGACGCAGGCGAGTGCCGCGCCGATCGGGACGCCCTGGTGGACGGCGACGACGCAGGGCTGGCGGTCCGTGAGGGCGCCGATGCACTCGGCGAGGGAGAAGACGGACTCCTGGCCGAGTTCGGCCGTGGTGTCGATCAGATGGACCACAGCGGCGAGATCGCTCTCGCGGTAGTCGTGGATGAGCCAGTTCACCGGGTACCGCCCCTCGTTCGTGCTCTTGTGGCGAGGCTAGGGGCGGGCGGGCCGGGCCATCACGCTCCGCGGCGCACAACAGCGTGTGCGCGAACCCGCCGTCGCGTCCATAGACTGGTGGCTTCCGCCCAAGCCCCCCACCGAGGATCCGCGCACCTTCATGCCTTCCGACATATCCCACATACCAACCGGCCGGCGCCGCCACCTCACATGGCTGGTTCCGGTCCTGTGGACCCTCGCCCTCGGTCTGTGGGGGCTCTCCCGGCAGGACAGCGTGTGGCGGGACGAGGCGGCCACCTGGCAGGTGGCCGGGCGGTCGGCGGGCGAGATCTGGCACATGCTCGGGACCGTCGACGCCGTGCACGGGCTGTACTACCTGCTGATGCACGTGCTCTTCGAGGTGTTCGGGGCGAGCACGACGACCCTGCGGCTGCCGTCCGTGCTGGCGGGCGCGGCCGCGGCGGCGTGTGTGGCGCTGATCGGGCGCCGGCTGGCGGGCTCCTGGGCGGGGCTCGGCGGCGGACTGGCGCTGGGGTTGCTGCCGGCGGTGCAGTTCTACCTCCAGGAGGGCAGGCCGTACGCCCTGGTCGCGGCCGGGGCCGGGCTGTCGACCCTGCTGCTGGTGTCGCTGCTGGAGAGCCGGCCCGGGCGGCGGACGTGGCCGCGCTGGACGGCGTACGGGATCACCGTGCTGGTGTGCGCCCTGTTGAACTGGCTGTCCCTGCTGGTGCTGCCCGCCCATGCGGCGACCCTGTGGTGGGCGCGGGCCCGGCGCGGTGTGTACGGGCGCTGGCTGCTCGCGTCGGGGGCGGCGGTCCTGGGGGCACTGCCGCTGATCCTGTTCAGCCGGGGCCAGTCCGACCAGGTGTCGTGGATACCGCCGCTGACCTGGCACATGCTGATAGGGCCGGGCATCCTGCTGGCGATCGGCGGGCTCGGCGCGTGGGCCGACCAGTGGAACCGGCCGGGTGCGCAGCGGCTGTCGGTGGCGGCCGTCGGGCTGCCGCTGCTGGCGGTTCCGCAGCTGGGGCTGATCGGGCTGTCCCTGGGGCAGCCGCTGTTCCTGGACCGGTACGTGCTGTTCAGCATGGTCGGTCTGGCGCTGCTGATCGGCGCCGCGCTGGGCGCCGCGGTACGCCTCACCGTGCCGCGGTTCCCCCGGGTGGCGGGCCTGCTCGTGCCGGGCGTGGTCGGGGTCGCGGCGCTGGCCCTGCTGCCGGTGGAGCTGGACAAACGGGCCCCCGCCAGCCGGGTCGACGACGTTCTGGCGGTCGCCGGGGAGGTGGCCCGGCTGAAGCACGACGGGGACGCGGTGCTGTTCGTACCGGCGGCGCGGCGGGACACGGCGCTGGTGTCACCGCAGGCCTTCACGGGGCTGGCGGACATCGCGCTGGCCCGGACCCCGGTCGCCTCGGGCACCCTCAAGGGCGAGGAGGCGGATCCGGCACGGATCCGGGCGGCGCTGCTCGCACAGCGGCGGGTGCTGCTGGTGACGGACGCGGCGAAGGTGGCCAAGCCGTCCGGGGCGGACCGGGACAAGGCGAAGGCCGCGGTCCTCGGGGAGCACTTCCGGGTGGTGGCGGACGAGCAGCTCCGGGGCCGCCGGGTGACGGTGTACGAGCGCCGCTAGCGCTCGCCCCCGGCGGGAGCCGGAGCCGACCGGGCCGGGGCGGGGCCGCAGTGGTCCGCTCCGGGATTCACAGCGGATTCATATGGAATTCCGGGCTCCGGACATGGGTTCGCCGGGGAGGCTCGGTGCATGATCCAGCGCACCCTCCCCCGACCCGACCGCCGCTCCCGCGCTCGTGCCCGGCGGACGTCCCGGATCCTGGTCGCCCTGGCCGCGATGGCCGCGCTGCTCAGCGTGGACCTGCCCGACGCCCTGGCCGAACCGCCGCTCGGGGTCACCGCACAGGCCGTCCCCGACACGACCGCCGACCGGGTGGGCGCGCTCTTCGCGGCCGGGCTCGACGGCGGCCACTCCTGCACCGCCGCGGTGGTGCGCAGCGACGACCGCAATGTGATCGCGACCGCCGCGCACTGCCTGGGCGCCCTGGACGGCGCCCTCTTCGCGCCGGGCTACCGGGACGGCAAGACCCCGTACGGCGTCTGGCAGCTCACCGGCACGTACGTGGCCCCGGACTGGGCGGACGGCGGGAACCCGGACGACGACATCGCCTTCGCGACGGTGGCCGAGGTGGACGGACGGCAGATCGAGGACGTCGTGGGCGGTTTCCCGGTGGCCGCCGAGCAGCCGGGCGACGCCACGGTCACGATCATCGGCTACCCGAGCAGTGAGGAGGTCCCGCTGCGCTGCGCCAACAGCACGACGCTGTTCTCCGAGACCCAGCGCCGGATCGAGTGCCCGGACCTCAGCGGCGGCACGAGCGGCAGCCCGTGGCTGGTCGACGGCTCCCTGGCGGGCGTCCTGGGCGGGTACGAGGGCGGCGGAACCGTCCCGGAGGTCTCCTACAGCGCGGTGATGGGAGACCAGGCGGTGGAGCTCTACCGGGAGGCGGCCGTCACCAACTGACCTGCCGGGGAGACCCAGCCTGGTGCTGTGACCGGAAAAGGGTCACCGCGCTAAGAGATTTCGGCGGGCACCTCGAACCAGGTCGGCTCGTCGCGCAGGGCCCGGTGGATGCGGTCCAGGGCGAACGGCTCCAGCGGCGGCAGGTCGTCGACCTCGAACCAGGCCACCTCCAGCGACTCGTGGTCGTTGGCCCGCGCCTCGCCGCCGGTGGCCCGGCAGCGGAAGGTGATGTCCTGGAACTGGCAGACGTCCCCGTTGGGGTAGGTGATCGGCTCCAGCATCTGCACGAGGACCACCCGCTCCGGCACGCACGTCACCGCGGTCTCCTCGTACACCTCGCGCACCGCCGTCTCGGCGGGCTGCTCCCCCGGCTCGGCGATGCCGCCGACGACGGACCACCGGCCGGTGTCGGACCGCCGCCCGAGCAGCACCCGGCCCAGGTCGTCGATGACGATGGCCGTGACGCCGGGCAGCAGGAGCAGCTGGTGCCCGGCGGTGGCCCGGAGCTCGCGGATGAAGTCAGGTGTGGTCATCCCTCGACCCTAAGCGGCGCCGCGAAGCGTCTCAGCCGCGGCGGGCGCGGATCCGACGGGCGAGGACCAGTCCGAGTCCGCCGGCGGCGAGGGCCAGCAGGGCGTACTCCGGGAGCGGCCCGAACCGCGTCGCCGGGGTCTCGGTGGAGCGCAGCGGGATCTCGTCGACCAGTGCGTCGGCGGTGAACATCTCGGTCTGCTTGACGATCGTTCCGTCGGGGCGGATGACCGCGCTGACCCCGCTGGTGACCGGGACGAGGACGGTCCGGCTGTGCTCCACGGCCCGCACCCGGTCCATCGCGAGCTGCTGGTACGTCATCTCGGTCCGGCCGAAGGTGGCGTTGTTGCTCGGTACGGCGATCACCTGGGCGCCGGCCTTGACGGTGGAGCGGACGGCGTCGTCGAAGGCGGCCTCGAAGCAGGTGACCATGCCGACGCCGGTGCCCGCCATGTCGAAGACGCCGGGCTCCTTGCCGGGGCCGAAGTCGCGGCGCACCCGGTCCACGTCGGAGCTGAAGAGCCGCACGAAGGAGCGCATGGGGATGCGTTCGCCGAACGGCTGGATCTTTCGCTTGTCGTACGTCTCGGTGGGGCCCTTGACCGGGTCCCAGAGGATCATCGTGTTGCGCAGCGGGCCGCTCTCCGGGACCAGTACGGAGCCGATCGCCACGGGCACGCCGATGGCCTTGACCGCCTTGTCGATGACGGCGTAGGCGTCGGGCTCGTTGTACGGGTCGATGTCGGAGGAGTTCTCCGGCCAGACGACGAAGTCGGGCTGCTTGGCGCGGCCGGCCTTGACGTCCTCGGCGAGCTGGATGGTCCGCCTGACGTGGTTGTCGAGGACCGCGCGGCGCTGGGCGTTGAAGTCGAAGCCGGCGCGGGGCACGTTGCCCTGGACGACGGCGGCCACCGCGGTGCCGTCCTCGCCCGTGTCGGAGACCAGCGGTCTCGCGGCGAGGGCGCCGGCCAGCGGGGCTGCGACGCTCACGGCCGCGAGCAGGGCGGCGCCCGCCCTGCGGGTGTCGGCGCCGACGCGCAGGGCCTCGTAGAGGCCGAATCCGCACAGGGCGACCCCGAAGGAGAGCAGCGGGGTGCCGCCGAGCGCGGCGAGCGGCAGGAAGATCCCGTCGGGCTGGCCGAAGGCGAGCTTGCCCCAGGGGAAGCCGCCGAAGGGGGCGCGGGCGCGCAGGGCTTCTCCGGCGATCCAGACGGCCGCGCCCCACAGCGGCCAGGCGGGCAGCCGGGTGACGAGGCAGATGCCGAGGGCGGTGAGGCCGATGAGGAGGGACTCGACGGTGGCCAGGGCGATCCAGGGGACGGGCCCGACGCCCTCCCCGGTCCAGACGAGCAGGGGCAGCAGGAAGCCGAGCCCGTGCAGGACGCCGAGGCCGAAGCCGGCCCGCGCGCGGCGGCCGTACAGGCACCAGGCGAGGAGCGCGAGGGCGGCGGGGGCCAGCCACCACAGGGGGCGGGGCGGGAAGCTGAGGTAGAGCAGCACCCCGGAAAGGGCGGCGAGCGCGGGGCGCACCAGCCGGGCGGCCTTCCGCGCGGCGGAGCTGCCGGGAGCGGAGCTGCCGCGGGCGGGACTGTCCGGAGCAGGACTGCCGGGACCCGGGCTGCCCGGAGCGGGGCTGCCGGGACCGGGGGCGGTCAGCCCGGATTGCGGTTCCGCTTCGTCTCGGACGGCGGGGTTCGGCGGCTCGTTCCCGGCCGCGCGGGTCGCACTGCTGCTCATCTGGCGGAGTGTACGTCCCCGCGCCGCTCGGCTCCGTACGGACGTCACCGGCTCAGCGGGTGAGGGCACGCAGATGGGTCCGGATGACGCGCACGGCGTTCTCCGCGTCGTCCACGGTGACGGTGAAGAGCTTGCCGTCGTCGAGGCGCAGTTCCACGCCCTCGCCGCGCCGGACGATGATCGCGGTGCCCTTCTCGGGGCGCCAGCGGTAGCCCCAGCCGCCCCACTGCTGGGGGGTGATCCGAGGGAGGAATTCGGCGGAGGTCACCTCCGCGAGCTGGATCTTCCGGCGCGGCAGGCCGATGTGGCCGCAACGCACCACCATGGCCTCGGCGTCTACGTCGACGGTCACGTGGACGAAGGCGAGGGTGCCGAAGAGGATGAGCAGTCCCACGGCGAGGCAGCCGATCACGGACATGAGGAGCGCAACGATGCCGGCGTCCCGGGCGTGGTCGACGGCGAGTTCGATGCCGAGTGCCAGACAGGCCGCTCCGGCTGCGGCGAGCAGCCACTGCGCGCGGTTGGAGGCCCGGCCAGTCCAGAGCGGACCCGGGGGGTGACCCGTCATGTGTAGCAGCGTACTCACGTTCCGCATGGATGCCACTGCCTCTCGCCCACTCGGTCCAGAGCGCGCCTGCCCGCCCTTGACCCGAACCAAACTTGAGGTTTTACGGTCCTGTGCATGACCACTCACGAGGCAGTACAGACCGTTCCCGAGCGCTACCGCACGGCGGTGGTGCCGCACATCATGGTGGCCGACGCGGCCGCCGCCATCGACTTCTACGGACGGGCCTTCGGCGCGGTGGAGGAGTTCCGGCTCGACCGCCCGGGCGGCGGCGGGGTGCTGCACGCCGAGATACGCATCGCCGACGCCGTCCTGATGATCGGCGACACCTCCGACGGCCCCTTCAGCGCCCCGCCGGAGCTGGGCGGGACCTCGGTGGCGCTGCACGTGTTCGTCCCGGACGTGGACGCTCTCGTACGCGGGGCCGTGGCGGCGGGCGCGGAGCTGCTCCAAGAGCCGGCCGACCAGTTCCACGGCGACCGGACCGCCATCCTCCGGGACCCGTCGGGGCATCTGTGGGTGTTCCTGACCCACCTGGAGGACCTGTCCGGGGAGCAGTTGGAGGGGCGGCTCTCCCGGGCGGGCGGCTGACGCCCGCGCGTTCCCCCGGCGCCGGACCGGCCCGCGGCCCGCGCTAGTTTGGTCGGCGGCAGGGGACCCGACAGGGGACGTGACCCGGGAGGCACCGTGATCACCCGACTGGACCGCGCCGTGGGAGCCGTACTGGGCTCGGCGGCCGGTGACGCGCTGGGCGCGCCCTACGAGTTCGGCCCCGCCGGGCAATTGACGGCGCGCGGCCAGGAGATGCGCGGGGGTGGCGGCTGGGACCCGGGCGAGGCCACCGACGACACGCAGATGGCGGTGCTGGTCGGCGAGTCCCTGCTGGAGCACGGCGGGCTCGAACTCCCCGACGTCTTCGCGCGGTTCCGGCGCTGGGCGGCGGGGCAGCCCAAGGACATCGGGCTCCAGACCGAGGACGTGCTGACCAACGGCGAGCCCTGGGACCTGGCCGCCGCCCTGCACTTCCAGGTCAACGCCCGGGCGGCGGGCAACGGTTCCCTGATGCGGGCCTCGACCTCGGCGGTGTATTTCGCCCCCGCGGGCCGGGCGGGCACCATGGCCGCCGCCCGGCGGATCGCGGCGCTGACGCACGGCGACCGGGCCGCCTGGGAAGGTACGGCCGTCCTGCACGAACTCGTACGGGTGGCACTGGACGGAGCCGATCCGCTCGCCGCGCTCCCCGGGGCCCTGGAGGCGGTGCACCCCGGCCACCGCGAGCGGTATTCGCGCGTGCTCGCCCCCGACTGGCACCCGGACCTCGCCACCGAGTTCAACGGGGCGGTCTGGCCCTGCCTGGGCTCGGCGGTGTGGGCGCTGCGCACCACGGGCGGGTTCGCGGCCGCCGTACGGGCAGCCGTCGACCTGGGCGGGGACACCGACACGGTGGCGGCGGTGACCGGCATCCTGGCGGGCGCCCGCTACGGCCAGGCGGCGATCCCGGAGGCCTGGACGACCTCCCTACACGTCCCGCTCCCGGGCTTCGGGGACCGGGTCCTGGACGCGGCCGCGCTGCGGGACCTGGCCGTGCGCCTGGAGGCGCAGGGGCCGGGCCGGGACCCTCAGCCGGAACAGGACCGCTGATCGGCGGCGGCTGCGACCGGGGCGCGGTCCTCGGGGGTCATCGCCCCACGGTGGCGTTCCGCCCGGCGAGCAGCCGCCCCTCGGCGTATCCGAGGGCGGCCTCGGGGAGCGCGCCGGGACGCCCGCTCAGGAGCACGGTCAGGCTGCCGGTCGGCGGCAGGTCCGGCTCGGGCCGGGCGCCGAGGCGGCGCAGCGCCTGCAGGGCGACGGGCTCGGCCGAACCGTGGAAGAGGAGCTCGGCGCCCCCGGTGCGCTCGGCGAGGGCGGCGCGGATGGCCGCCTCGACCAGTTCGTAGTGCGTGCAGCCGAGCACCACGTCGGTGACGTCCGGCGGGGTCAGCGCGGCCGCCGCCGCGACGGCCCGGACGACCGCGGCGCCGTCCCCGTGCTCGACGGCGTCGGCGAGTCCGGGGCAGGGCACCTCGGTGACGCGGGCCCCGGCGGCGAAGTCGCGGATCAGACCGCGCTGGTAGGGGCTGCCGGTGGTGGCCGGGGTGGCCCAGATCGCGACCCGCCCCCCGGCGGCCGCGGCGGGCTTGATGGCGGGAACCGTCCCGATGACCGGGATCGCGGGCTCCAGCTCGACGCGCACGGTCGGCAGGGCGTGCACGGAGGCGGTGTTGCAGGCGATGATCAGCGCGTCCGGCCCCTCCCCGCGGGCGGCGCGGGCGACGGCGAGGGCCCGCTCGGTGAGGTCGGCGGGGGTCCGCGGCCCCCAGGGCATTCCGTCGGGGTCGGACGACAGCACGAGATCCGCGTCCGGGCGCAGCCGACGCATCGCGGCGGCCGCCGCGAGGAGGCCGATCCCGGAGTCCATGAGGGCGATCTTCACTTGGTCACCTTAATCGACCGGGCGACCCCTGGCCGAGAATCCCGCCTCTACCGCGCAAATCGAGCCACACCGAACAAATCCAGCCCGGGCGGACGGAACCAGCCCCGCCGGCGTTCGGGCCGCGGGGTCCGGGGCGGAGCCCGACGGCGGCGCCGCGCCGCCCGAATCCGTGCCAAGCCCCGCGGAGCCCGGCACACTGCCGACATGGGCCTCCTCACCGCCGCCGCCTTCGTGTCGCTCGCCGTCTGGCTCTGGCTCGCCCTCGGGCAGGGCATGTTCTGGCGGACGGACGTACGGCTCCCGCCGCGCACCGCCCCCGCCCGCTGGCCGTCCGTCGCGATCGTGGTCCCGGCCCGGGACGAGGCCGAGGTGCTGCCCCGCAGCCTTCCCTCGCTGATCGCCCAGGACTACCCAGGCGAAGCCGAGGTCATCCTGGTCGACGACGGGAGTACGGACGGCACCGCCGACCTCGCCCGCCGGCTCTCCCGGGAGCACCCCGGACTCCCCCTCACCGTCGTCTCCCCCGGCGATCCCGACCCCGGCTGGACCGGCAAGCTCTGGGCGCTGCGCCGCGGCATCGCGCTCGCCCGCACCGCGCACGCGGACGAGCCCGACTACCTGCTCCTGACCGACGCCGACATCGCGCACGAGCCCGACAGCCTGCGCGAGCTGGTCGCCGCCGCGACGGCCGCCGACCTCGACCTCGTCTCCCAGATGGCGCGGCTGCGCGTGGTCAGCCCGTGGGAGCGGCTCGTGGTTCCGGCCTTCGTGTACTTCTTCGCCCAGCTCTACCCCTTCCGCTGGATCAACCGCCCCACCGCCCGGACCGCGGCGGCCGCCGGCGGCTGCGTGCTGCTGCGTACGGAGGCGGCGGTGCGCGCCGGCGTGCCGGACTCGATCCGGCAGGCCGTCATCGACGACGTCTCGCTCGCCCGCGCGGTGCAGGGGTCCGGCGGCCGGATCTGGCTCGGGCTCGCGGAGCGGGTGGACAGCGTGCGCCCGTACCCCGCCCTCGGGGACCTGTGGCGGATGGTCTCGCGCAGCGCCTACGCCCAACTGCGCCACCAGCCGCCGGTACTGGCCGGCGCGGTGGCCGCGCTGGTCCTCGTCTACCTGGTACCGCCGGCCGCCCTCCTCGCGGGCCTCGCGGCCGGCCGGCCCGCGACCGCCTGGGCGGGCGCCCTGGCGTGGCTGCTGATGACCGGCACGTACCTGCCGATGCAGCGCTACCACCGGCAGCCGGCGGCGCTCGCTCCGCTGCTTCCGTTCACGGCGCTGCTGTACCTCCTGATGACGGTCGACTCGGCCGTGCAGCACTACCGCGGGCAGGGCGCGGCCTGGAAGGGCCGTACCTATGCCCGGCCCAGTGACGCCTGAAACCGTCGCGCGCCGCAGGATCACCGGCGGAAGCGGAGTCGTCCGAGGTCACCGGCTTGTGACGCTGTGTCAGCACGAAGTCGGTGCAACACCCAACCAGTGAGTACGAGTAGGAACAAGCCGGGGTGGAAGTGACGAATCGTGCACGTGAACGTCAAGTGAAAGCTGTGGCCCTGACCTGCGAAGATGCAGGTCAGGGCGGTGTTGACGACACCTCGCTATGGACCCGGTGAAGTCGTGGGCTTAACTTAGGTCCCATGACCTCCCCCCGCTCCACTTATGGCGGCGGTTACTACTCCGCGCCCTCCTTCCCGGACACCCCCATCTACGACTCCCTCGTCGCCGAACGGGGCACCCCGCAGATCGCCCCGATCCGCGTCCCGGCCGCCTACGACTCCCCGAGTTCCGGTTACTCGAGCGGTGGGTACCTCCCGGCCCTCGCCTCGTCGCTGCCCGCGCTGCCGGCCGCGCTGCCCCCGGCGATGCCGCAGCAGCAGCACGCCCCGGCGTACGGGTACCCGTACCAGCAGCAGGCCGCGCCGCAGCCGATGCCGCTGCAGCAGGCACCCGCCCCGTACATCCCTCAGCAGCAGCCGCTCGCGGCCCGTACGGGATACATGCCGCAGCCCCAGTACCAGCAGCCCCGCCCGGTCGCCACGGGCACCGGGTACGAGGCGATGCGTCCGGCCGCGCCGCGTCCGATGCAGGCACAGCCCGCGCCCGTGCCGGCCGCCACGTACGAGGACCCGTACGGCCGCCAGTACCAGCAGGGACGAGGTTACTGACCGACCGGGGGCGGCTGGCAGTATGCCTCCATGTCGAACTTGTATGTCCAGGCGCTCCACGTCCATCCCGTCAAGTCGGTGGCGGGGACAGCTCCCGACGCGGTGACCGTGGAGCCCTGGGGTCTGTCCGGCGACCGCCGGTGGGCGGTGGTGGACGCCGAGGGCACGGTCATCACCCAACGCCAGCAGGCACGGCTGGCCTTGGCCACGGCCCGTCCGCTGGGGAGCGGCGGGGTGGCGCTGTCGGCGCCGGGCATGGCGGACCTGCTCGTGGACGTGCCCGAGCCGGGGCCTCTGGAGCCGGTCGTCCTGTTCGGGAAGAAGATCGAGACCGTGGTCGCGGCGCGCGCCGCGGCCGATTGGTTCAGCGCGTACCTCGGGGTGCCCGCGCGACTGGTGCACATGGACGACCCGGCCGTACGGCGGCCCGTGGATCCGCAGTACGCGCTGCCCGGCGAGACCGTGAGCCTGGCCGACGGCTATCCGCTGCTGATCACCACCCTCGCGTCGCTGGACGCGCTGAACTCGCTGATCGCCCAGGGCGAGCACGCCGATGAGGGTCCGCTCCCGATGAACCGTTTCCGCCCCAATGTGGTGGTCGCCGGGGCCGAGGCGTGGGCCGAGGACGGCTGGCAGCGCATCGCGATCGGCGACGCCGTCTTCCGCGGGGCCCGGGAGTGCGGGCGGTGCATCGTCACGACCACCGACCAGGCGACGGCGCAGCGGGGCAAGGAGCCGCTGAAGACCCTGGGCAGGCACCGGCGGATCGGCAAGTCCCTCGTCTTCGGGCGGCAGCTGGTGCCGGTGCGGCTGGGCACCGTGCGCGTCGGCGACGAGGTCCGCGTCCTGCAATAGCCGCCCGGAACAGCCGACCCGAACAGCCGACCGGCCCGACACGGCGCTGCGGCGGCCTCCCTCGGAATGACACATTCGAGGGGCTCTCGAAGAATGCTGGAACCGCGCACCACTGCATGGCCGTTGGACCATTCAATACGTGTGAGGAAGAGGCGCCGAGGACAGACACATCCAAGGCACTTTCTCCTCAGGCATGTACCGGAGTGGGTGACACAGGTCTCGCGAGTCCCGGAATGCGCGTCACCGGGGGGTGCGGGAGGCTTGTACGGCAGACAGACGGAGACTGGCACAAGTAGGGGGAGCCGGACCGTGCGGACAGCAATGGGTGTGTGGCGATGGCGGCGCAATCCGCTGCGCCGCCAGACCGATCTCTTCGAGGCGTGGGTGGCGTTCGCCGCGCTGGTGTGCGTCCTGCTGGTGGCTCCGGCCGTCGGCTGGGTGGCCGGCGTCCAGGTGGACGACACGCTTCAGCGGGCCGTGCGCGAGCAGCGGCAAGAGCGGTACCTCGTACCGGCGGTGGTGGTCCGGCCGACCCCGGATCCGCCCGCGGGCGCGGCCGCCGATCCGGGGGCGCAGCGGCAGACCCCTCAGCGTACGCAGATCATGGCCGCGTGGACCGCGCCCGACGGCAGCAGCCACCAGGGCCGGGTGCCGGCCGCGGAGGAGCCCCCGCGCCCCGGGGACAAGTTCCGGATCTGGACCGACACCGAGGGGCGGGTGGTGGGCCGCCCGCTCGACCCGACCGCCGCCGACTTCCATGCGGGGATGGCCGGCCTCGCGGCCGCGCTCGCCGCCGCCGCACTGGTGGAGACCGTCCGGCGGCTGGTCGTACGCCGGCTCATGCATCGGCGGTACATACGGCTGGACCGCGCGTGGGCCGCGGTGGGCCCCGACTGGGGCCGTGCGGGCGCGGGCAGCTGACCTGGCAACTCCGCGGCCCCGCGCGCGCTACGGTGGAGCGGCCGGATCAGTCGCTCCAGTCGCTTTGACCGGCTCCGGTCTCATCGGCAGCGCGAGTACGAGGGTGGGGGCACGACAGCACCATGGCTCAGGGCACGGTCCAGGTGACGCACGGCGGGTCTTCGCGGTGGCGTCGCCGCTCCGGTGAGTATCCGACGCTGTCCGCCGCGCTGGCCGTGGCGGGCGACGGGGACGTGCTGTCCATCGCCCCCGGCACCTACCGGGAGAACCTGGTGCTCAACCACGCCGTGACCCTGCGCGGGCCGGAGGGCGCGGTGGGTTCGGTGCGGATCGCCCCGCCCGACGGGGTCGCGCTGACCGTGCGCGCCTCGGCCGTGGTGCAGGACCTGTACCTGGAGGGCCAGGACCGGGCGGCGCCCGCGCTGCTCGTCGAGGACGGCTCCCCCGAGCTCATCGACCTGCGGGTCAGCACCCGGTCCGCGGCCGGCATCGAGGTCCGCGGCGGGGCCAGGCCGCTCGTGCGCCGGTGCACCGTCGAGAACCCGACCGGGGTCGGGATCTCCGTACTGGACGGCGGCGGCGGGGTGTTCGAGGAGTGCGAGGTGGTGGCCGCCGGGCAGACCGGCGTCTCGGTGCGCGGGGGCGGCCGGCCCCGGCTGGAGCGCTGCCGGATCCACCACGCCACGGGCGCGGGCATCGGGGTCACCGGCGAGGGCTCGGGCCTGGAGGCGCTGGGCTGCGAGGTGTACGAGATCAATGGCGCGGGCGTACAGATCGCCGCGCGGGCCACGGCGGTGCTCACCGACTGCTCGGTGCACCGGACCTCCGCCGACGGCGTCACCCTGGACACCGACGCGGTGCTCACCCTGGCCGGCTGCGACATCCACGACATCCCCGAGAACGCGGTGGACCTGCGCTCGCGTTCGGTGCTCAGCCTCAGCCGCACCACGGTGCGCCGCTTCGGCCGCAACGGCCTGTCCGTGTGGGATCCGGGCACCCGGGTGGTCGCCGAGTCGTGCGAGATCCACGACAGCACGGGCGACTATCCGGCGGTGTGGATCAGCGACGGCGCCAGCGCCTCGCTGGACTCCTGCCGGGTGCACGACGTGCCGGACGCACTGTTCGTGCTGGACCGGGGTTCGCGCGCGGACGTCGTCGACAGCGATCTGTCGCAGGTGCGCAACACGGCCGTCTCGGTGAGCGACGGCGCGACCGTGCAGCTCGACGACTGCCGGATCCGGGAGGCCGCGACGGGTGCCTGGTTCCGCGACCACGGCAGCGGCGGCACCCTCGCCAACTGCACCGTCGACGCCGTCCAGACGGGCGTGATCGTGACCAAGGGCGCCGATCCGGTCCTGGAGCGGTGCACGGTCAGCTCCCCCGCCGAGGCCGGTTTCTACGTGTCGGCGGGCGGCCGCGGCAGTTTCACGGCCTGCCGGGTGACGGGCAGCGCCGGTTTCGGCTTCCACGTCCTCGACGGCTGCCGGACCGCACTGCACCGCTGCCACACCGAGCGCTGCGCGCGCGGGGGTTACGAGTTCGCGGAGGACGGCCCGAGCGCCGAGGAGTGCACCAGCGACGAGCCGGGCCCGCGGCTCGCCGCCCAGTCGGCCGCGGCCGGCGGCCAGGCCGGGGCGCAGCCGGGGATCCGTACCGTGTCCGCGGCCGCCGCGCAGGACCCGGTGGCCCGGGCGGCGGCGGACGTGCCGGCACCGCGGCCGGCAGACGAGGCGGGGCCGGCAGCGTCGGCGGCGGCGCGCGGCTCCGGCGAGGTACTGGGCCAGCTCGACGCGCTGGTGGGGCTGGACAGCGTCAAGCGCGAGGTCCGCGCGCTCACCGACATGATCGAGGTGGGGCGGCGGCGGCAACAGGCGGGTCTCAAGGCCGCGTCGGTGCGCCGGCACCTGGTCTTCACCGGCTCCCCCGGCACCGGCAAGACCACGGTGGCCCGGCTGTACGGGGAGATCCTGGCCTCCCTCGGGGTGCTGGAGCGCGGCCACCTGGTCGAGGTGTCCCGCGTGGACCTGGTCGGCGAGCACATCGGCTCCACCGCGATCCGTACCCAGGAGGCCTTCGAACGGGCGCGCGGCGGGGTGCTGTTCATCGACGAGGCGTACGCGCTGGCGCCCGAGGACTCGGGCCGGGACTTCGGGCGCGAGGCGATCGACACGCTGGTGAAGCTGATGGAGGACCACCGGGACGCGGTGGTGGTGATCGTCGCCGGGTACACGGCGGAGATGGACCGGTTCCTCACCGTCAATCCGGGAGTGGCCTCGCGGTTCTCGCGGACCATCATCTTCGGGGACTACGGGCCCGAGGAGCTGCTGCGGATCGTGGAACAGCAGGCCGAGGAGCACGAGTACCGGCTCGGCGAGGGCGCCGGGAAGGCCTTGCTGGAGTACTTCACGGAGCTGCCCAAGGGCCCGGCCTTCGGCAACGGCCGCACCGCGCGCCAGACCTTCGAGTCGATGGTCGAGCGGCACGCGGGGCGGGTGGCGCAGCTGTCGGACCCGAGTACGGACGAGCTCACCCTGCTGTTCCCGGCGGATCTGCCGGAGCTGCCGGGCCTGCCCGTGCTGCCGGATCTGCCCGTGCTGCCGGCTTCGCACTGAGCCTGGGGAGCGGTACGCCGGCCCGCGCGGCCGCCGTCAACCGCGCGAGCAGTGCGTCGCGTTCGGCGCCGAAGGCGGGGTCGGCCTGGTAGTCCCCGTGCCCGAGGATCGGCGCGGGCAGCGGGTGCCGCGCGCTGCGCCCGTAGGCGATCGGGTCGGGGAGCGGTCCACGGTCCACGGCCTGGTCGGTGCCGGGGAGGACCGGGCCGCCGATGGGGTCGGTGGCGCGCCACAGGTTGCGCCAGCAGTCGACCTCCCGGTGCAGCGCGGTGAGCGGTCCGGGGCCGAAGTAGGCCGGGAACCAGCGCCCGTAGAGCCGGCCGAGCGGGGACCCGTACGTCAGCAGCGCCACCCGGCGCCGGACGTGCGCGGGCAGCTGCCAGACGGCGGCGGCCGCGAGCACGCTGCCCTGGGAGTGGCCGGAGATCACCAGGCGGCCCCCGGTGCGCCCGGTCCAGCCGGCCATCCGCCAGGTCAGGTCGGGCACGGCGCGCTCGGCGTAGCAGGGCGGGGCGAAGGGGTGGGCGGCGCGCGGCCAGAAGGTGCCGACGTCCCACAGGATGCCGATGGTGCGCCGCGCGGCGGGATCCCGGTAGGCGCGCCGGCCCCAGGTCACGAAGAGCACGAAGCCGAATCCTATGAGCCAGGACCCGGCGTCCTGGGCGGCGCGGGCGGCGCTCTCCACGACCGGGCCGGCGCCGCGGGCCGCCTCGCCCGGGACCTGCCCGCCGATCCAGGCTCCGGCGAGCGCCCCCGCGCCGAGCAGCAGGGTGATCCCGGAGACGGTGCCCACGAACCAGGGCGCGGAGTCGGTGAGCGCGGCGGCGGCCCGCGCCCCGGCGATCCGGCGGCTGCGCGCCGGGTCGGGGGTCTCCCCCGGGTACTCGGCGGCCACGGCCCCGGCGACCCGGCGCCGCTCGCGGGCTCCGCGCACCGCGAACCAGGCGGCGAGCAGGGCGAGTACGAGGAGCAGCGGCGGCAGCACGGCGGCCTGCCAGGACAGCAGTACGGGCGGTCCGGGCGCGGCCGGCGCGTCGAGCGAGTCGGCGACCCGCTGGGCGACCCCGCCGGACATGACCCCGCCGAGGGCGCAGCCGAGCATGGCGACGGCCGGGCCGCCGAGCCCGTACAGGACGGCGGGGCCGTGGTCGGGGGCGCGGCGGTGCAGGGAGGAGGCGACGGCGGCGAGGGCCAGCACGCAGCCGCCCTGGCCCAGCATCAGCACACCGAAGGTGAAGTCCCCGGGCAGCCGCCCGGCCGGGGTCCAGCCGGGGCGCGACCAGCAGGCATAGAGGAGAACGGCGGCCAGCAGGGCGAGGGCGGCGCCGGGCAGCAGGGTGATGGCGGCCCGGTCGAGGCGGTGATCGGGCCGCGCCTCGGTACGGCCGCGCCGGCAGACGACCCAGAGCACGACGACGGCGCCGGCGCCGAGCAGCGCCTGCACCGTCCAGCCGAGGGCTTCGAGCGCCGGGGCGGGCGCCCGGCGGTCGTGGCGGGCGGTGGGCGCGGCGACGGCCGCCGCGACGGTGAGCAGTCCGGCGGCGGTGTGCGCCGCGCGCAGCCGGGCCACGAGCCGGCGCCCGTACCAGAATCCGGGCCGGCCGAGCGCGGGCGTGCCGTCCCGGGCGGGGCCCGGGCCCGCGGGGTCGGGGCCGCCGGCGTGGGCGGGCGGCGGCTGGGACTCGTACGCGCTCCACGTGCGGCTCGACAGGAACCAGAGCAGTCCCGTCAGCGCGGCCGGCACCAGTGCGCAGACCGCGAGGCGGCGGCCGGGCTGGCCCCACCAGGTGCCGGGCGGCGGGAACCCGAGGCCGAAGGGGGCTCCGGTGGACTGCCAGGCGACGAGATCGAGCGCGACCTCGCAGGCGGCCGCGATGAGCAGCACGGTGAGGCTGAGCGCGAGGACCCGTACGAGCACCCCGTACGTCCGCACCGCGCGCGGCGCCCCGATGCCGGCCGGGCGGGCCCAGTGGGCGAGGTTGACCACCATGAACGGCAGGAGCAGCAGCCACAGCGCGCGGGCGCCGTTGCCGGAGGTGAGCCGGGACCAGCAGTAGGCCTCGGGCACGGCCCGGCCGGC
This sequence comes from Streptomyces sp. NPDC060028, assembly GCF_042736725.1. NCBI lineage: Bacteria > Bacillati > Actinomycetota > Actinomycetes > Kitasatosporales > Streptomycetaceae > Streptomyces > Streptomyces sp. NPDC060028. The sequence continues at coordinate 125,748 of NZ_JBHWVJ010000007.1, forward strand.
GTACCGCTCGGGGTGGGCTTCGGCGTCGGCGTCGTCGGTACGCCGGAAGACCGCGGCGGTGGAGTCGCCGGTGACGCGCACGGTACGCGGATCCCCGAGCAACTCCCCGGGCGGGGCCCCGGCCACGCCGTGCACGAGCAGCTCCAACGCGGGCGGGGGAACGGGGAGGGGGGCAGAGGCAGGGGCAGGGGCTGACCCTGGGACTGAGCCTGGGACTGGGACTGGGACTGGGACTGGGGAGTCAAGGGATTCCGGCACTGCGGCCTCCGCTCGCGAGGCGTGATCAACGCAGGTCCAGCATCCCGCGCTCGGTCGCTCCTGCCCAGATCCCACACCGCGGCAATCCACCCCCGGGGCGGACATCTGACGGACCGCCAGCTAATGTGACCGCACGCTCGTTCCCTTCCTCACCCCAGGGAGTACCGCCATGGCTCGCCGACTCCGCCCGGTGGGGCTGGACTTCGTCCAGAACGCCCCCGTACGCCACGTGTTCACGGCCACGGCCGCGGCAGCGCCCGCGGACCTCTACCGGGCGCTGGCCGAGGAGGTCGCGGGCTGGCCGCGCTGGTTCAAGGCCGTCACCCTCGCCCGCCCGACGCACGGCGGGGCAGGCCGCGAGATCAAGCTGGTGGGCGGCGCCCGGTTCCAGGAGACGATCATGGCGGCGGATCCGGAGGAGCGCTACGCGTACCGGGTCGACGAGACCAACGTCCCCGGAGTGCACGCCCTGGTGGAGGAGTGGCTGCTCACTCCCGCCGGCGCGGGCCCGGGCACCGATGTCCGCTGGACCTTCGCGGCCGACGGCTCGGCCCCCTTCCGCCTCGGCCTCGCCGCCGCCCGCCCGGGTCTGGGCCACTCCTTCCGCACGGCGGTCCGCGCCCTGGACCTCAGGCTCGCGGACAAGCGCGCCACGGGTCGGTAACCGGGCCCCGCCACGGCCCGCGCGAGCCCTCGCACGACGTGACGTCGTCAGATCGCCGGATGTCGGCGGGCCAGGTCGCCGTAGTCGCCCGCCGACCAGACGCGCGTGCGGAACTGCTGCAGGGTGAGGGCCGGTTCGCCGGTGAAGTGGACCGTGCCGCAGCGGGCGCAGTACCACGCGGTCGACCAGACGGCGTCGGCGGCGCCTCGGCCCGGCAGCGTCCGCCTTCGCCACTTGGCGGTGATCCGGGCCTCGACGACGAACAGCAGGACGGCCAGGGCGAGCGCGGCCCCGGAGATCCAGGCCAGGTGGAGCAGCGGCGGGTCGACCACGACGTGGCCGTCGCCGCTCGGCCCGGGGATCCAGCGCTCCGCCGAGTCGCGGCTGAGCCATTTCCCGGCGATGGCGCCCCAGATGAAGGTGCCGACCGCCCCCAGGAGCAGCAGCGTCGCCGTACAGGACCGGGCGGTTCCGGCGGGCTCGGGCGGCGCGGGGGCCAGGGCCTGCGCCAGTGCCGAGTTCTCCTCGCGGGTGGTGACCTTCGACTCCTCGCCCGTGCCGGTCTCCTCGCGGAGCTTGGCTTTCGCCGCCAGGTAGGCGGCGCCGACTCCCGTCACCCGGTCCTCGCGGCCGCACCGCGGGCAGGTCAACGGCCCGGCTGTCGCGGGCCGTGGTGGCTGGTCGACCGGCTCCGGCATGGCTCCCCCGACACTTCACTCCGGTCCGAACGGCGTTGCGAACGCTCGAAGTCCGCACAGCGTAGCCAGCCGGCCGCCCGCCCGACAGGCCCCGGCCGGCCGGGCCTGGCCCCCCGGCCCGGCCCGCGGCCCAACCCCGGCCGTCAGGCTGCGGGCTCGCGCCAGACGCCGGTCGTCAGGAGGGTCTCGATCGTCTTCGCGTACGGCGCGATGTCGAGCCCCTGCGCCGCCAGCCAGGAGTCGGAGTAGTACTTGTCGAGGTAGCGGTCGCCCGGGTCGCAGAGCAGGGTGACGACGCTGCCCGTCCGGCCCTCCGCCACCATCTCCGAGATGATCTTCAGGGAGCTCCACAGGCCGGTGCCCGTCGAGCCGCCCGCCTTGCGGCCGATGGCCTGTTCCAGGGCGCGGCAGGCGGCGACGCTCGCCGCGTCCGGGACCTTCATCATCCGGTCGATGGCTCCGGGCACGAAGCTCGGCTCCATGCGGGGCCGCCCGATGCCCTCGATGCGCGAACCGCAGTCGCTGCTCGCGTCCGGGTCGTGGTTGGTCCAGCCCTCGAAGAAACAGGAGTTCTCCGGGTCCGGGACACAGATGCGGGTGTCGTGCTGCATGTAGTGCACGTAGCGGGCGATGGTCGCGGAGGTGCCGCCGGTACCCGCGGTCGCCACGATCCACGCGGGTTCGGGGAAACGTTCCAGCTTCAGCTGCTGGAACATCGATTCCGCGATGTTGTTGTTGCCGCGCCAGTCCGTGGCCCGCTCCGCGTAGGTGAACTGGTCCATGTAGTGCCCGCCGGTGCGGGCCGCGAGCCGCGCCGACTCCTCGTACATCTTCATCGAGTCCTCGACGAAGTGGCATTCGCCGCCGTGGAACTCGATGAGCCGGCACTTCTCCGGGCTGGTGGTCCGGGGCATGACGGCGATGAACGGTACGCCGATCAGCTTGGCGAAGTACGCCTCCGAGACCGCCGTGGAGCCGGACGAGGCCTCGATGACCGGGCGCCCGGGGCGGATCCAGCCGTTGCACAGGGCGTACAGGAACAGGGACCGGGCGAGGCGGTGCTTGAGGGAGCCGGTCGGGTGAGTGGACTCGTCCTTGAGGTAGAGGTCTATGCCCCAGGCCTCGGGGAGCGGGAAGCGCAGCAGGTGGGTGTCGGCGGAGCGGTTGGCATCCGCCTGCACCTTGCGGACGGCTTCCTTCAGCCAGGCGCGGTACTCCGCGTCGCTGCGGTCGACGTCGGCGGTCGTGGCAGTCGTACCGGTGGTGCTCATGGCGCCGTGCTCCTTCGTGCGTTTCCTTGAACCGTGCGGCCTTGCTTTCGCAATGTACCCCCCTCACCTGCACAAACAGTCACTTTGGGTATCTATGCGGATTGCTTTCGATCGCTTTCGGTTGCACGGAGGCGCACGGTGGGTGACCCTGGTGGAGCATGACCGAGGGTGCAGCACCCGTAACACTGATGTCGGGGAGTCGCAGCCGTGATAAGTCATTCCCGCAGGCACTGCGTCGTCGAACTGCAGGCCCTGCCCTTGCGGATCGGCCAGATCCGCCGCATCATCTCGGCGCAACTGCGCCACTGGCAGCTGGACCCGCTCATCGACCGGGCCGCACTCGGTGTGACGGAGCTGCTCAGCAACGTCCACCGCCACGCCCAGCCGGACAAGACCTGCACGGTCGAGATCGAACTGCGCCTCGGGCGCCTCACCGTCTCGGTCTGCGACAGCGACCCGCGGCTGCCCGTACGCCGTGAGATCGAGGTCGACGCCCTGGAGACCTCGGGACGCGGCCTCGCGCTCGTGGAGGCGGTCAGCGAGGCGTGGGGAGCCCGCAAGCACGCCGACGGGACGGGCAAGGCCGTGTGGTTCTCCCTGCGCGCCGCACCCACCCCGGTGGCGCCGACAGCGCCGGTGGGCATCGCTGCGAAGCCCGTACGAGATCCCGCCCGGGCGGCACCCGCCGCCGTGGATCCCGCACCGGCGGCGCCCGCCCTGCCGGTGGCGGTCCCGGTCGGCGCCAGGCCCGGGTAGCGCTCCCCCGCGGGACCCTCCGGGACGGGGGCGGCCGAGCAGGCCCCCGCGTCCCCGGGCCGCGGCCCCCGCAGCGCGGCTCCCTCGGGGGC
>NZ_JBHWVJ010000007.1:129584-158229 GCF_042736725.1 Streptomyces sp. NPDC060028
GCCGCGCCGTCAGGCAGCCGCGCCGTCAGGCAGCCGCGCCGTCAGGCAGCCGCGCCGTCAGGCAGCCGCGCCCAGGGCCCCGAGGGGGTCGTCCAGCACCGGCTGCCAGGCCAGCTCCGCGGCGCCGACCAGGCTGTTGTGGTCCAGCGTGCACGGCAGGATCGGCACGCCCCCGCTGCGCCCCCACAGGCTGCGGTCGGCGACCACCGCGCGCAGCCGCTCCGGGTCGGCGTGCAGGAGCTCGCGGTGCAGACCGCCCAGGATGATCCGGTCCGGGTTCAGGATGTTGACCAGGCCGGCCAGGCCCAGGCCGAGCCGGTCGATGAGCTCCTCGACGGCGGCCCGTACCGAAGGCTCCGCGGCCTCCTCCCGCAGCAGGTCCCGGGCCTGCTGGAGCAGCGATACCTCCGGGCCGGGCGTGCGTCCCGCCGCGGTGAGGAAGGCCAGCGGGTCCGCCTCCACGTCCAGACAGCCGCGGCTGCCGCAGTGGCAGGCCCGCCCCTCCGGGTTCACGGTGAGGTGGCCGACCTCCAGGGCGAGGCCCGCACTCCCGCTGTGCAGGCGGCCGTCCAGCACCAGTGCCCCGCCGACCCCGCGGTGCCCGGTGGCCACGCACAGCAGGTGCTGTGCGCTGCGGCCCGCGCCGTGCCGGTGCTCGGCCAGCGCGGCGAGGTTGACGTCGTTGCCGGCCAGGGCGGGGCCGTCGATCCCGGCGGCCTTCACGCACTCGGCGAAGATGGCCCGTACGGGGGCGCCGGCGGGCCAGGCGAGGTGCAGCGGGTTGAGCGCCGTGCCCTCCGGCTCCGCGACCGCCGAGGGCACGGCCAGACCCGCGCCGATGCAGCGCCGCCCGGACTCGGCGAGCAGGGCGGCGCCCGCCTCGACGACCGCGCCGAGCACTTGCGCCGGGTCGGCGGAGACGGTGACCTTGCCGGGGGCGGTGGCCACGATCCGGCCGCCGAGGCCGACCAGGGCGGCCCGGAAGCCGTCCGAGTGCACCTGCGCGGCCAGCGCCACCGGGCCGTTCTCGTCCACGGAGAGGCGGTGCGAGGGCCGGCCCTGGGTGCCGCCCGCGCCGCCGGGGCGGGAGTCGACGCGGATCAGGCCGAGCGCCTCCAGCTCGGCGGCGACGGCTCCGGCGGTGGCGCGGGTGACGCCGAGCTCGGCCGTCAGTACGGCCCGGGTCGGGGCCCGGCCGGTGTGGACGAGCTCCAGCGCCGGACCGAGCGCACCGCGGCCGCGCTCCAGCTTGGCCCTCGTGGAAGCGCTGGCGGATGCGCTGGCGGATGCACTGGTGGAGGCGGTGGACACCGTGGTCACGTCCCCCACCCGCGGCGGGGCCCCGTTGCCGTTCATGACAGCGATCCTCGCATGATCGGGAGGTCCCGGACGCCGTCGGCTAGTCGAGCCCGCCGACGCGGAGCGTGATGTTCAGCCGCCCCGTGAGCCCGAGACCGGGCGGAGCGGTGCCGGGCAGGACCTTCGGCACCCCGTGGTAGGCCAGTCTGCTCGGTCCGCCGAAGACGAACAGATCCCCGCTGCGCAGCTCGACGTCCCGGTACGGGCGCCCGCGCGAGGCGGTGTTGCCGAAGCGGAAGAGGCAGGAATCACCCAGGCTGAACGAGACGACCGGAGCCGGCGACCTCTCCTCGGCGTCACGGTGCATGCCCATGCGGGAGTCGCCGGTGTAGAAGTTGATCAGCGCGATGTCGTACGCCTCCGGCGCCCCGGGGGCCGGCCCGTCGCCGTACGCGGCGGCGACACCCTGCGCGGCGCCGTCGCCGTACGCGGCGGCCACGGCGGCCCGGCCCAGGTCGGCCAGCCACCCGGGCATCGGCTTGACCGGCGCCCCGTCCCCGTCGACGGCGGTGTGCGCGTAGCCGTACGGGTACCAGTGCCGGCCCAGGCACACCTGCCGGGCGGTCATCGTCCCGCCGCCCGGGGTGTGGACCGTGCGCAGCCCCGCGGGCGGGCGGGCCCACTCCCGGCAGGCGTCCAGCAACTCCCGTTGCCGTCGCGGCCCGAGCCAGTCGGGCACGTGCACGGCGCCGGGGGCGATCTCGGTGCGCTCGCGCGGGAAGAGTTCGCGGTCCATGCCTTCCATTGTCAGTGCCTGCTGGCAGACTCCCGGCATGGAGATCAACGAGTATGTGAAGACGCTTGCCCGTGAGGGAGAACTGCTCGCCGATGCCGCCGAACAAGCCGGTACGGAAGCCCTGGTGCCCACCTGTCCGCAGTGGCGGGTGGCCGATCTGCTGAAGCACACCGGCTCGGTGCACCGCTGGGCCGCCGGGTACGTCGCCAACGCGCAGGTGGAGCCGGGGCCGTTCCCGCAGGCGCCGGAGCTCGCGGGCGCCGAGCTGCTGGCCTGGTTCCGCGAGGGGCATGCGGCGCTGGTGCGGACCTTGACCGAGGCTCCCGCCGACGTGCAGTGCTGGACCTTCCTGCCGACGGCCCCGCCTTCGCCGCTGGCGTTCTGGGCGCGGCGCCAGGCGCACGAGACCACCGTGCACCGGATGGACGCCGAGGCGGCCCTCGGCGCCGCCTTCGGGCCGGTGGAGCCGGGGTTCGCGGAGGACGGGGTGGACGAGCTGCTGACCGGCTTCCACGCGCGGCCGCGCAGCCAGGTGCGTTCCCCGCAGCCGCGGGTGGTGCGGGTCCGCGCCGCCGACACGGGCGCGGTGTGGACCGTACACCTGTCGCAGGAGCCGGCCCACACGGTGCGGGGAGACGCGCACACCGGCGGGGATCCGGCCGGTGTGGACTGCGAGCTGACCGGCGAGGCGGCCTGGTTGTACGCGGCGCTGTGGAACCGTCTGCCGCTGGCCGGTCCGGGTGTCACGGGCGATCTGGAGCTGGCCCGGCTGTGGAGCGAGACCGCCGGCATTTGAGCGGTCGGCGTGGGCTCGGGGAGCGGGCGGCGAGCGGTTGGCGAGCGGGCGTCCTTGTGACGGTGCGCCGCGCGCCGGACACTGCCTGCATGGGACGACGTACTCAGGCGGACCGGGACGCGATCACCATCGAGATCGGCTACGCGTTCGTCAACGGATGCTTCGCGGCCGCCCTCGTCTTCGGGGCGGTGTACGGCCCGTCGGCGGCCTTCGATCTCTCCCCCGCCGTCGGCCGGGTCCTGTCCGTGGCGGGCGGGATCCTTGCCGCGGTGGTGTTCCTCTTACGCGTCACCCACCTGCTGTGGCGCTTCTCCCGCCGCCCGGAGAACGACGGGCACTGACCCTCCGGCGGCGCGTCAGCCGAGGGTGGCGGCGTACGCGGTCTGGGTCCGGTACTTCCACGCCGGGCCCTCGTTCCACGGGTTGGGCATGTCCGCGCTGGTGGCGTAGGCGTAGCCGGCGCCCCGCTCGAAGGCGGTGCGGAGGGTGGCGCGCATGGCGGCGGCGTCCGGGACGTCGTGGACGAGGTGCCAGAACGCGGTCCCGGTCGGGTCGAGTTCCGTGCCGCCGCGGTAGCCCGTGAGGTCGTCGAAGACGTTGCCGCCGAGCCAACCGCCGCCCGTGTAGGCCGCGTACGTGTCCTCGTACGTCACGAAGACGTCGGCGGTGCGGTGGCCGGGCTCCAGGTAGCAGGCGGCGATGGCGGTGCCGGGGTTGTCGACGACCAGGCCGGGGACGGCGGGGTCGACGGCGTGCATGGTGTCCTCGACGTAGCGGCGCAGCTCCGCGTAGTGGTCGCGGGTGGCGTTGCCGGGGCCGCAGTCGCGGCTGACGACGTCGAAGAAGATCCCGTCGACGTGCAGGCGGCCGTCGCGGGTCTTGAGGTAGTTGTCGACGGAGACCTTGACGGCGGCGGGGTCGCGGTTGCCGTGGTCGGTGTGGACGTAGCCGAGCACTTTGGTCTTCTCGCCGGTGGCGGTGGTCCCGCCGCGCAGGGCGTCGGCGCGGGCCCGCCAGGGGGCGCCGAAGGGGGCGTCGCCGTTCCCGGGGTTGAGGACCACCACGGAGGCGGCCGGGCCGGTCGCGACGAGGTCGCCGAGCAGGGGGTCGTCGGCCCACACGTACGCGGGGACGCCGATCTCCAGGCCCCGCACCCCGGGTATCCGGGGTCTCGGCGTCACGGGCGGCGCGGGCGCCGGTGCGGGCGCCGTGACAGCCGCCGGGCCACCGGCGCGGCCCCCGCTCGCCGACGCGGTCACGGCGGGGGCGGGGGCGGCGAGTAAGAACGTGACGACAACGGCGTACAGAGCCTTCGCGGCGCGAGCCATGGCGGTTCCTCCGACGGCGCAGGGGCGCGACCCGAGGAACACTAGACGCACGACCCGCCGCGCACGGCAGAACCGTTCCCTTTGGTATGAGGAACAGACAAGCGAACCATCGCCCACCACACTCCGGACCCGGGCGGCCCGGTTTCCCGGCCGCTCGCGCGGACGCTCGCCGGCCAGGTGCCCGCCGAGGCGGCGCAACGGTGCAGGACCCCCGGCCGCGGCGAGCCCGGGCGCCCCCGGCGGAGCCACGAGAGCGGTCCCGTGGGCGCTGGGCGCCGGGGTCACGGAGCGGCCACCCCTCGGCGGGGGTACGCCTGCACCGGCGGTTCCCCCGGACTGATCGGTGCGCGTGCCGGCGCGAGCCGGCCGCTACGGCCAGCGCCCCGCGGCCAGGTGTCACCACCCGACGGCGGTCGCGGCGACGACCCCGGCCAGGTGCCACCACCCGGCCACGGTCGCGGCGACGACCCGCGGCCGGGTGCCGCCACTCGGTGGCGGTGGCGGTGACAACCCCCGGCCAGGCGCCACCACCCGACGGCGGTCGCGGCGACAACCCCCGGCCAGGTGCCACCACCCAGCGGCGGTCGCGGCCCGGCAGGTCCGCCCTGACCTGCGGCGTCGCCGGTCGCCGCCGGAATGGATGTGTGCCCGATTCCGCCGCGCCGGTGGTGACCGCCACCCAAGTCGGCCACACCGCCGGGGTGTTCCTGCTGGTGCCGCTCCGCGACCGGCTCCCGCACCGCTCGTTACTCGTCCACCCTGCTGCCGCAGGCTGCGCCCACTCTGGCCGGCGGCACTGCGGGCCCGTGCCTTCGGGGGAGCACTCAGCGAGGGGCTGGAGCGGCTGGCCCGTACCTGGTGGTGGCGGTCCACGCCGGGTTCCCGGCAGTGCGGACCTGCCTGGGCGCCCCCTGCGCACCGGTCCAACGTATGGGCCGGCCCGACACCCCGCTCGCCGCCGGGGGCCTGGGGGATCCCTCAGCCCTCGGCGCGCTGCTGCTCGACGGCGACGCAGTGCGGCAGGGTCGTGAGCCAGGCCGGGGCTTCGCCCCGCGCCCCGACACCCGCAGCAGGCTCAACACCGCGTGCATGACCGGCGCGGCAGCGCGGCCTCCCGGCTCGGGCAGCGCGTGACCGCCCCGTCAGCCGGCGGTGGACAGCCCGACGCCGTGCGCCAGTTGGCCGGCGGCGTGTGCGAAGAAGGTGGTGCGGTCCTCGACGACACGGTTGAACTGGCCGAACAGCTCGAAGGAGACGAGCCCCACGAGCTGCGCCCAGGCGGCGACGAGGGCCGCGGTGACCTCCGGGGGCAGACCTGGGGCGAAGTCCGCGGTCATACGGACGGCTTCGGGCCGCAGCTCGGCGGGGAGCGGGGGCAGGGCCAGGCCGCGGCCCTCGTAGGCGACGCGGACGATGCCGATGAAGGTGTTGCCGACGCGGGAGGCGGGGCCGACGGTGTCCTGGGGCGCGGTGTAACCCGGAACCGGCGAACCGTAGATCAGCGCGTACTCGTGCGGGTGCTCCATCGCCCAGGCGCGTACGGCCTCGCAGACGGCCATCCAGCGCGCGCGGGGGCTGCCGTCGGCGGCGACGGTACGGGCGTCCGCCTGCTCGGCCGCGGCGCCGACGCTGTCGTAAGCGTCGACGATGAGCGCGGTGAGCAGATCGTCGCGGCTGGGGAAGTAGCGGTAGAGGGCGGAGGAGGCCATGCCCAGCTCCCGGGCGACGGCGCGCAGCGACAGCTTGGCGGCGCCTTCCGCCGCGAGCATGCGGCGGGCCTCGTCCTTGATGGCGGCGGTTACCTCGATACGGGCCCGTTCCCTGGCCCCTCGCATGGTGCTCATGTGAGCCAGTGTGCCACGCGGCCAGAGCACTGCACAAAAACGGGATCGGTGCACCGCTTCGAGAGCACCGCTCTTGCTTTGGTGCACCGATCCGTGCACACTGATCTCAAGCGAGAGCAGTGCTCTCCCAATCGCCTCGGAGGCCACCATGAACGCGCCCACCCCGTACTACGTCCAGGCCAGCCCGCTGGCCACCCGCTTCAACTCGCTCCTCGGAAAGCTGGCCCGCATGGGCGTCAGCCTGGCCGGTTCGGCGGAGCTCTCGGTCCGCGGCCGCAAGTCCGGCGAGATGCAGCGGATCCCGGTCAACCCGTTCACTCACGGCGGGGACCAGTACCTGGTCTCCGCCCGCGGCCACTCGCAGTGGGTCCGCAACATGCGGGTCGCCGGCGGCGGCGAACTGCGCGTGGGCCGCAAGGTGAGCGCCTTCACCGTCACGGAGGTCACCGACCCCGCGGAGAAGGCCGTTGTCCTGCGCGGATACCTGGAGAAGTGGGGCTGGGAGGTCAACCGGTTCTTCCAGGGCATCACCGCCCAGTCCTCCGATGCCGACCTCCGGAAGGCATCCGCCGACCACCCGGTCTTCCGGATCTCCGTCGTCGCTGGATGACCCGCCAGCCGGCCGACGCCCACCCTCCTCCGAGCACCCGGCACCCGCCCAGGAGCGGCACCCACCCCATGCCCCACCCAGGCAGTCCTCCCTGCGGCACCCGCGCAGCCACTGCCCGCATTCCGCCCCCGCGCCCCCGGCCCCTGGCACCCCGCCCAGGAGCGGCACCCACCTCATGTCCCGCCGCGGCGGCCCCGTACACGGCGCCCGGGTACGCGGCGGCGGCCCTGCCATCGAGCCCGGCAAGACCGCCCACCACCTCCCCACCTATGACGCCCCTCCCGCGGGAGGCCCGCCTCAGCCCTGGCCGCGCCTCCGCACCTGGCTGGCGTCGATCAGGTGGAGCGCCTTGCGCACCAGCGGGTACGCCCGCACCATGTCGGCCAGCGTCATCGAACCGCGGGTGAGCCGGGCGAAGGCCCGCCAGGCCGGCCGGAGGCCGGTGATCGCGGCGTGCAGGAGCCCCGGCTTGGCCTCGAAGGCGTTCAGCATCCGCTTGCCGACGCCCATCTCCACGCCCAGCCCGGCCTTGACGGCGAAGGCGTAGTTCAGCGCCTGCCGGCGCGCGTCCACCGCGTCCTGCGCCTCGGAGATCTTCACGGCCCACTCCCCCGCGAGCCGCCCCGAGCGCAACGCGAAGGAGATGCCCTCCCGGGTCCACGGCTCCAGCAGCCCGGCCGCGTCGCCCGCCACCAGCACCCGGCCGCGCGAGAGCGGCGAATCGGGCTTGCGGCAGCGGGTCAGGTGCCCCGAGGAGACGGCCGGCTCGAAGCCGGCCAGCCCCAGCCGGGCGATGAAGTCCTCCAGATACCGCTTGGTCGCGGCGCCTTCGCCCTTCGCCGAGATGACCCCGACGGTGAGGGTGTCGCCCTTGGGGAAGACCCAGCCGTAACTGCCGGGCAGCGGGCCCCAGTCGATGAGCACCCGGCCCTTCCAGTCCGCGGCGACCGTCTGCGGTACGGGGATCTCCGCCTCCAGGCCGAGGTCCACGGTGTCCATCTCGACCCCGACGTGCGCGCCGATCCGGCTCGCGCTGCCGTCCGCTCCGACCACCGCCCGCGCCAGGACGGTCTCGCCGTCCGCGAGCACGACGGCGACGGTACGACGGTCCGGTACGGCCGCGCCGTGCTGCTCGACCCGCGAGACCGCCGTACCCGTGCGCACGGTCGCGCCGGCCTTCTCGGCCTCCGCGACCAGGGCCGCGTCGAACTCGGGCCGGTTGACGAGCCCGAACAGCGTCTTCTTCGAGCGCCGGGTGCGGGTGAACTTTCCGTTCAGGGAGAAGGTGACCGCGTGGATCCGGTCCTTGAGCGGCAGGACGAAGCCCGGCGGAAGGGCGTCCCGCGAAGGGCCGATGATCCCGCCGCCACAGGTCTTGTACCGGGGCAGTTCGGCCTTCTCCAGCAGCAGGACGCGCCGCCCCGCCGTCGCCGCCGCGTGCGCGGCCGAGGACCCGGCCGGTCCGGCCCCGACCACGACCACGTCCCACACCTCGCCCAGCCCGCCCACCGCGTCCACCTCACCGGTGGCTTCCTCGGACGTGTCCCCTGCCGCTACGTCGCGTACGTCGTCGTCGCTGCTCACGATGTGCTGATGCTCCTGATCATGCGTTGCCCGATGCCGGGGAAATCCTACGGCGCGAGAGCGCCTCGCTCCGCTGTGCGAGGATCGAGGCTGCCTTTCGCCGTACCCGCCATACGCACACCCCGCGGATGCGGGAGGCGTACAAAAGACAACAACGTCGCACCCAAGAGGAGCGTGCCCATGTCGCCCAATCCGATCGCCGAGACCATCGCCTCGCTGATGCCCCGCGCCAAGCAGGAGCTGGCGGAACTGGTGGCCTTCCAGTCGGTGGCGGACTGGGCCCAGTTCCCCAAGAGCGAGAGCGAGGCCGCGGCGAACTGGGTGGCCGACGCCCTGCGCACCGAGGGCTTCCAGGACGTGGCGCTGCTCGACACCCCCGACGGCACGCAGTCGGTGTACGGCTTCCTGCCCGGCCCCGAGGGCGCCCCGACCGTTCTGCTGTACGCGCACTACGACGTACAGCCGCCGCTGGACGACGCCGCCTGGATCTCCCCCGCCTTCGAGCTGACCGAACGCGACGGCCGCTGGTACGGGCGCGGCTCGGCGGACTGCAAGGGCGGGTTCATCATGCACCTGCTCGCGCTGCGCGCCCTGAAGGCCAACGGCGGTGTGCCGGTGAGCGTGAAGGTGATCGTGGAGGGTTCGGAGGAGCAGGGCACCGGCGGCCTCCAGCAGTACGCGGAAGCGCACCCCGAGCTGCTCACGGCCGACACCATCGTGATCGGCGACGCGGGAAACTTCCGGCTGGGCCTGCCGACGGTGACGGCCACCCTGCGCGGCATGACCCTGATCAAGGTCAAGATCGACACGCTGGGCGGCAACCTGCACTCGGGCATGTTCGGCGGGGCCGCGCCCGACGCGCTGGCGGCGCTGATCCGGCTGCTGGACTCGCTGCGCGCGGCGGACGGTTCGACCACGGTCGACGGTCTGGCCTCGGACGCGGTGTGGGAGGGCCTGCAGTACCCGGAGGCGGACTTCCGCGCCGACGCGAAGGTGCTGGACGGGGTCGAACTGATCGGCGAGGGCACGATCGCGGACCGGCTGTGGGCGCGTCCGGCGGTCACCGTGCTGGGCATCGACTGCCCGCCGGTGGTCGGGGCGACGCCGTCGGTGCACGCGAGTGCGGGTGCGCTGATCAGCCTGCGCGTGCCGCCGGGCGTGGACACCACGGAGGCCATCAAGCTGCTGGAGGCGCACCTGGTGGCGAACACCCCGTGGAAGGCGCGCCTGGAGCTCGAGGTCGTGGGTCAGGGCCAGCCGTTCCAGGCGGACACGAGCAGCCCGGCGTACGCCTCGATGGCGCAGGCGCTGGAGGCGGCGTACCCCGGCCAGGAGATGCAGGTCAGCGGCATGGGCGGGTCGATCCCGCTGTGCAACACGCTGACCTCGCTGTACCCGCAGGCGGAGATGCTGCTGATCGGTCTGAGCGAGCCGGAGGCCCAGATCCACGCGGTGAACGAGAGCGTCTCGCCCGAGGAGCTGGAGCGGCTGTCGGTCGCGGAGGCACTGTTCCTGGTCAACTACGCGGAGTCCAAGCGCGCCTGATCGCCGGGCGCGCCTGATCGCCGGGCGCGCTTGATCGCCGAGCGCGCCCGATCGTCCGGCGCGTCCGAGGTCTGCGCTGTCGGCGTACTCCGCTCCCGGCGAATCGCCTGCCGGGAGCGGATGCGTCGGGCGTACGTTCGGGGAATGGATCTCGTCGAGGTACTTCCCGGGCGGCTGCACATGCTCCGCTTCCCCATCGGCCAGGCGTACCTGTGGTGCGACGGTGAAGCCCTGACGCTCATCGACGCGGGCCACGCCGGCTCCGCGCCCGCGATCGAGGGGGCGATCCGCTCCCTGGGGCTGCGGCCGGAGCGGCTGGAGCGGGTCGTGCTGACCCACTGCCACCGCGACCACGTCGGCGCGGCGGGCGAACTCGCGGCCCGCTGGGGCGCGGAGATACTGGCGCACCGGCTGGACGCACCCGCGATCCGGGGTGAGCTGCCGGTCCCGGAGCCGGATCTGCTGGACTGGGAACTCCCGCTGTACGCACACGGGTTGACGGTGCCGGAGGCTCCGCCGACCCGGGTGGACCGGGAGTTGGAGGACGGCGACGCACTCGGCTTCGGCGACGGCGCGGTGGCCGTCCATGCCCCGGGGCACACGCCGGGCAGCATCGGCCTCCATCTGCCCGCGCACGGCGTGCTGTTCACCGGCGACTGCATCGCCGCCATCGGCCCGGTGATGCTGGGCGTCTTCAACGTGGACCGCGCCGAGGCCGTCAGGTCCCTCCACCGGCTGGCGGCCCTGTCCCCGTCGGTGGCCTGCTTCGGCCACGGCGACCCTTTGACCGCGGGCACCGCCGCCGCCCTGGCCGCGGCGGCGGCGCCACAGCACTAGGGCGTCGGGCGGCCCGCCTCCAGGTACAGCGGCCGGCCCCGCTCCCGCGCGCGCAGCGCCCAGCGCAGCCGCTCGTACCGCTGCCGCGGGAGCAGCCCCGCCGCCTCCGCCTGCGTCACGAACCGCCAGGCCCTCAACTCGGGCCCGGGCAGGCGCAGTCCGGCCGCGTCCGTGTCCGAGAGCCGGCCGCCGTCGAAGAGCAGCCGCAGTCCCCCGTATCCCGGAGGCACGGGGGGCTCCCAGTCCACCACCAGCAGCTCGGGCGGCCCGGCCAGGGTGAGGCCCAGCTCCTCCTCGACCTCGCGCATCCCCGCGCGCGCCGGGGCCTCGCCGGCCTCGACGATGCCGCCCGGGAACTCCCAGCCCGCCTTGTACGTCGGATCCACCAGCAGCACCCGGTCCTCGGCGTCGAAGAGCAGCACCCCGGCCGCCACCGTCTCGGCCGTCGGATGCGGGGTCTGGACGATGTCGCAGGCCCGCGCCGTGTCGGTCCGTACGGCTTCGGCGATCCGCTCCGCGGTCTCGCGCACGCTCAGCGCGCCGTTGTCGATGACGTACGCGTCTGCGGTGAGCCAGCCCAGCGCCTGCTGGTAGGCGGGGATGTGGTCGTACGCCCATTGCCGCACCCGGAGGTCCACGTCGTGCGCGGGCCCGGGCTCCTCGCGGGTCGCGATCCGGTGGCGCAGGATCGTTTCCCCCGGGGCGAGCAGGACATGGCGTACGGGGATCCGGCGCGCCGCCAGTCCGCCGAAGATCTCGTCCCGGTACTCCTGCCTGAGCAACGTCATGGGCACCACCAGCACCCCGCCGAGCTCCGCGAGCATCGCCGCCGCCGTGTCCACGACGAGCCGGCGCCAGCTGGGCAGGTCCTGGTAGTCCGAGACCTCCGCGAGGCGCTTGCGCGGCAGGAGCACGCGGAGCGCGTCGCCGATGAACTCCGGGTCGAACAGCGTGCTGTCCGGCAGGATCCCGGCGAGTTCGCGGGCCGTGCTGCTCTTGCCGGCGCTGAAGGTGCCGTTGATCCAGACGATCACGTCTGCCCCTCTCCCCATGTGGCCCCCATGGCCCGTCCAGAGCCCCCAGTGGCTTGCCCGCACCACCCTGCCACGGAAACCCGGTTATCGGCCGAGTGCTTATCCTCATGGTCAGAGCCGTGACCAGCCCGCATCACACATCGCCACACATCGCCTCGGAGGTTTCCGTCCCGTGCCGCAGACCCGCCGCCCGTCCGAGCCCCGCTACGGCAACCGGCCGACCATGAAGGACGTGGCGGCCCGGGCAGGCGTCGGCCTGAAGACGGTGTCCCGCGTGGTCAACGGGGAGCCCGGCGTCACCCCCGACACCGAGAAGCGGGTGCAGGAGGCCATCGAGGCCCTGGGTTTCCGCCGCAACGACAGTGCGCGCGTGCTCCGCAAGGGCCGTACGGCCACGGTCGGCCTGGTCCTGGAGGACCTCGCCGACCCCTTCTACGGGCCGCTCAACCGGGCCGTGGAGGAGGTCGCCCGCGCGCACGGGGCGCTGCTCATCAACGGCTCCAGCGCCGAGGATGCCGACCGCGAGCGGGAGTTGGCGCTCGCGCTGTGCGCCCGCCGGGTGGACGGGCTGATCGTGATCCCGGCCGGGGACGACCACCGCTACCTGGAGCCGGAGATCCGGGCGGGCGTGGCCACGGTGTTCGTGGACCGCCCGGCGGGCCGGATCGACGCGGACGTGGTGCTGTCGGACAGCTTCGGCGGCGCCCGGGACGGGGTCGCCCACCTGATCGCGGGCGGCCATCGCCGGATCGGGTTCATCGGCGACCAGCCCCGCATCCACACGGCCACCGAGCGACTGCGGGGCTACCGCGAGGCGATGGCGGCGGCGAGGCTGCCGGTGGCCGAATCCTGGGTCTCGCTGGGCTCGACGGACCCGGAGCGCGTCGCGGCCGCGGCGCGGTCGATGCTGGCGGGACCGGATCCCGTCACCGCGCTCTTCGCGGGCAACAACCGGGTGACGGTCACGGTGGTACGGGTCCTGGCGGCCGGGTCCCGTCCGGTGGCGCTGGTGGGCTTCGACGACTTCGAACTGGCCGACCTGCTGCGCCCGGGCGTGACGGTGGTCGCCCAGGACGCGGCGGCCCTGGGCCGGGTGGCCACGGACCGCCTCTTCCAACGCCTCGCGGGACGCGAACTCCCCCCGTCGCGCATCGAACTCCCGACCCGCCTGATCCGGCGCGGCTCGGGCGAACTCCCGCCGGTCAGCGGATGAGGCCGCGCAGCACGGGCACGGCCGCCCCGGCGGCCGACAGGCCGTAGAGCACGGCCAGGGCGGGGTGCGTACCGCCGAGGCGGCTCAGCACGCCCACCGCGCAGCCGATGAGGACGGCGGTCACGAGCACGAAGGCGGTGTGCAGGGTCAGGAACGGCGCGGGGCCCCGGTCATCGGGGTTCTGGGGTGTGGTCATGTTCTGATTTCACCTGCCCGCACGCCTTGGACCTGCACGGACGGAACGAATTCCGGCGGATCCGATCACCGTGGAACTCCCCGGAACGGTCCGGGTGTTCCGGGGTGTTCCACGGGCGCTCCGGGGTGTTCGTGGAAGTTCGCCGCCGTTCGGCACCGTTGCTTCTAACCTGGTCGCCCACACATCTCCCGGGGGGACGCAGGTGGATTCGCACGGCCCGTTCGAGGAAGAACTCGCCCGGCTCGCACTCGAATTGCGCACGTTGCGCATCAAGCGCGGCAATCCCTCGTACCGGAGGCTCGAAGCCCGCGCGGAGGACTCCGGGACCGGCCTGCGGGTACCGGTCGCCACCCAGAGCGATGCCTTCCGGGGCAAGCGGCTGCTCGGGTTCGACGCACTGATGGCACTGGTGCGGATCCTCCACTCGTACGACGGGTTCGGCCGGGAGACCGCGATCCCGCCGCACAACTCCAAGGAGCTGGAGCCCTGGCGGGAACGCTGGCGTCTGCTGGCCGCACTCCAGCCGCCCGTACCGGCCCGCGACCGAACCCGGGCCCCGATTGCCGCACCGCCTTCGGGCCCGGTCCCGCACCCCCTCCCCGCCCTGCCCCCTGTCCCCGCCGCCGCACCCGCACCCGCACAACCACTCCCGGCTGACGAGGAGTTCACTCTGCTGCACCGGCTCGAAGGCCACACCGGTGCCGTCCGGGGCCTGGCATTCGCAACCACCAGTCCCCTCCTCGCCTCGGGGGCGGACGACAAGACCGTACGTCTGTGGGACTGCGACACCGGGAGCGCGTCCGGCGAGCCGCTCACCGGACACATCGCCCCCGTGCTCACCGTCGCCTTCTCCCCCGACGGGGAACAGCTCGTCGGGCTGGCCGAGACCGGCAACCTGCGCACGTGGAAGGCGGACGGCACCGACCCCCATGGCAGCTTCGTGAACGCGTACAGCGTCTCCGTCTTCAGCATCTGCTTCACCCGGGACGGGCGCCTGCTCGGGACGGACTACAAAGCACGCCGCGCATGGAACCTCGACACGGGGCGCCCCGCGGGCCCCACCCGCCCGGGCCCCGATGCCGACACGGCGCTGCTCTCTCCCGACGGCAGCCGCATGGTCACGGTCCCCGGCGGCACCGAGGTGGTGCTGTGGGACGTCGCCACGGGACGCCCCGTCCACGACTCCATGTCCGGACACCGGGGCGACGTCCTCGCCATCGCCTTCTCGCCGGACGGGCTGCTGCTGGCCACCGGCGGCCTGGACGGCACGGTCCGGCTCTGGGACACGGCCACCGGCCAGTCCACCGGGACGCCCCTGACGGGCCACACCGGTGCCGTCCGGAGCGTGGCCTTCTCCGCAGACGGCCGGCTGCTGGCCAGTACCTCCGACGACCGGACCGCCCGGGTGTGGGAGCACGGCAGCCGGCGGCTGTTCGGCCGGCCCCTCACCGCACACGGGGCCCCCGTCACGACGATCGCCTTCTCCCCCGACGGGAAGCTGCTGGCCACCGCCTCGCGCGACCACACGGTGCTGGTCTACCGGCTCGCCCCGGTCCCGGAGGTCCGCCCGCTGGCCACGAGGGCCCTGGCCGGGGCGCTGCGCGCGGGGCACACCGTCCCGTTGCCGGCCCTGGCGGCCCGCACCCCCGTCCCTCTCGGCAGGGTGGTGTTCTCCCCGACGGGGAACCGGCTCCTCGCCGCCGCCGCCGACAATCTCGTACTGGCCTGGAACCCCGTGAGCCGCGACCAGCTGCACGACCAGACCTTGCGCTACCCGCCCGCGACCCCGTGGGGGCTGGTGTTCCCCGGCGGCGGCGAGCGGGCGGAGGTACGGTCCCAGACGTCCGAACGGGCCGCCTTCGTGCCGGGCCGCGTCTCGCTGGTCAAGGAGGTGGCCTTCACCCCCGACGGGAGATTCGTGGCCATGGTCGGCGCGGACGGCCTGACGCACTTGTGGGACTCGGCATCCGATGCTCCGGTCGGCGGTGACGTTCAAGGGCAGTCGCAGGATGTGAACGCCGTCGCCTTCTCACCCGACGGCCGGATGCTGGCCGTCGCGGTGGACGAGACCGTGGAGCTGTGGAATCCGGACACCCGGCAGCTTCACTGCCGGCCGCTGACCGGCCACCGAAAGCGGGTGCGGGCGCTGGTCTTCGCACCTGACGGCCTGCTGGCCTCGGGCGACACGAGCGGGGCGGTGCGGTTGTGGTTCCCCGACGGAACACCGCACGGCGAGCCCCTCGTCGGCCATCCGCGGTGGGTCCACGACCTGGCTTTCGCGCCGGACGGCCGGCTGCTCGCCGTCGCGGGCAACGACGGCGTACAGCTCTGGGATCCGGCTACGGGCGAGTCGCTGGGCGCACCGCTGGCGCGGCACGCCTCGGCCGTCCACGGGGTCGCCTTCTCCCCCGACGGCAGTCTGCTCGCCGCCTCGTGCGCGGACGGCGCCGTACGCCTCTGGCTGCCGCCCGTCCCGAAACGGACGACGGCCCGGCCCCTGTAGATCCGGGACCGGGCCGCACGCACCGGCACTGTCAGGCGGTGGCCGTCAGGGTCGCCGAGCGGCGCGGGATCGCGAAGGCGTCGAGCTCCGCGCGGGTCAGGCCGGTCAGGGCGGCGACCTCCTCGGCGCCGACCGCCCCGCAGTCGAGGCCGCGGACCAGGTAGCCGGCCAGCGCCTTGGCGGTGGCCGGCTCGTCCATGACGTCGCCCTCGATCTTCGCGACGTACGCCTTCAGGCGCGCGGCGGCCGCGTCGAGGCCCTCGCGGTAGAAGGTGAAGACGGCCGCGTAGCGGGTCGGCAGGTGCGCGGGGTGCATGTCCCAGCCCTGGTAGTACGCACGGGCCAGGGCGCGGCGGGTGAGGCCGTAGTGGAGCTTCCAGGCCTCGTGGACGTGCTCGGTGGTGCCGATGGGCAGGACGTTCGTCGAGCCGTCGGAGACGCGTACGCCGGTGCCGGCGGCCGCGACCTGCATGATCGCCTTGGCGTGGTCGGCGGCGGGGTGGTCGCTCGACTGGTACGCGGCGGAGACGCCGACGCAGGCGCTGTAGTCGAAGGTGCCGTAGTGCAGGCCGGTCGCGCGGCCCTTGGCGGCCTCGATCATGCGGGCCACGGTGGCGGTGCCGTCGGAGGCCAGGATGGACTGGCTGGTCTCGATCTGGATCTCGAAGCCGATCCGGCCCGGGCGCAGGCCGCGGGCGGTCTCGAAGGCCTCCAGCAGCTTGACGAAGGCGCTGACCTGCTCCGCGTAGGTGACCTTCGGGAGGGTCAGGACGAGGCCCTCGGGCAGGCCGCCGTTGGCGAGCAGGCCGGAGAGGAAGATGTCGGTGGTGCGGATGCCGCGGTCGCGGACGTTGGACTCCATGCACTTCATGCGGATGCCCATGTACGGGGCGTTCGTGCCGTTGGAGAAGGCTTCGGCGACGAGGCGTGCGGCGCGGGCCGCGGCCCGGTCCTCCTCCTCGTCGGAGCGGACGCCGAAGCCGTCCTCGAAGTCGACGCGGAGGTCTTCGATCGGCTCGGAGGCGAGCTTGGCGCGGACGCGGTCGTAGACCGGTACCGCCAGCTCGTCGGAGATCCCCAGCACCTTGGCGAAGGTCGCGGCGTCCGGGGCGTGCTCGTCGAGGGCCGCGAGGGCCTGGTCGCCCCAGGAGCGGATGGTGTCGGCGGCGAAGACGTCACCGGGCACGTAGACGGTGTGGATGGGCTGGCGGGTGCCGGGGTCGCCCGGGTAGTGGCGCGCGAGTTCCGCGTCCACCGGGGCGAGGGAGGCGCTGATGCCCTCGCTGACCGCGCCTGCGAGGCTCGTCGCCACCTTCTCCTGCTGACCCATCGTGCACTCTCCTCTTTTCCGCTTCACGGAATCTTAGATCCGTATTGCAGAATTTAGTCACGGGGTTCCGCTCAGTCAATGGTCCCCCCGCCCCCGCGGGCAAACGACTCGGGGCCGTGCGGTGAGAATCACCACACGGCCCCGAGTCGGAGAGATACGCAGGTCAGGGACTAGCCCTTGCGCGCCTTGATCTCCTCGGTGAGCTGCGGGACGACCGCGAAGAGGTCGCCGACCACGCCGTAGTCGACGAGGTCGAAGATCGGGGCCTCGGCGTCCTTGTTGATGGCCACGATGGTCTTCGAGGTCTGCATGCCGGCCCGGTGCTGGATCGCGCCCGAGATGCCGGAGGCGATGTACAGCTGCGGGGAGACCGACTTGCCGGTCTGGCCGACCTGGTTGGAGTGCGGGTACCAGCCGGCGTCGACGGCGGCGCGCGAGGCGCCGACGGCGGCACCGAGGGAGTCCGCGAGCTCCTCGATGATGTGGAAGTTCTCGGCACCGTTGACGCCGCGGCCGCCGGAGACCACGATCGCGGCCTCGGTCAGCTCGGGGCGGCCGGTCGACTCGCGCGGGGTGCGCGCGGTGACCTTGGTGCCGGTGGCCAGGGCACCGAAGGTGACGGCGAGCGCCTCGACGGCGCCGGCGGCCGGGGCGGCCTCGACCGGGGCCGAGTTCGGCTTCACGGTGATGACCGGGGTGCCCTTGGAGACGCGGGACTTGGTGGTGAAGGACGCGGCGAACGCGGACTGCGTCGCGACCGGACCCTCGTCACCCGCCTCCAGGTCGATGGCGTCGGTGATGATGCCGGAGCCGATGCGGACCGCGAGGCGCGCGGCGATCTCCTTGCCCTCGGCGGAGGACGGCACGAGCACGGCGGCCAGGGAACCTGCGGCGGACGCCGCCTCGTACGCGGCCTGCAGCGCGTCCACCTTCGGTACGACGAGGTACTCGGTGAACTCGGGGGCGTCGGCGGTGAGGACCTTGACGGCGCCGTGCTCGGCGAGCACGGCCGCGGTGGCCTCGGCACCGGCGCCCAGGGCGACGGCGACGGGCTCGCCGATGCGGCGGGCCAGCGTCAGCAGCTCGAGGGTGGGCTTGCGGACGGCGCCGTCCACGTGGTCGACGTAGACGAGAACTTCAGCCATGGGACTGCTCTCCTGCGATTGCGAAGTGTCTGGGGGCTAAGAGGGGTGGCCGAAGTTCTTAGATGAACTTCTGGCCGGCCAGGAACTCGGCCAGCTGCTTGCCGCCCTCGCCCTCGTCCTTGACGATCGTGCCGGCGGTGCGGGCCGGGCGCTGCGCCGCGGAGTCGACCGCGGTCCAGGAGCCCTCGAGGCCGACCGCGTCGGACTCCAGGTCCAGGTCGGACAGGTCCCAGGACTCGACCGGCTTCTTCTTGGCGGCCATGATGCCCTTGAAGGACGGGTAGCGGGCCTCGCCCGACTGGTCCGTCACCGAGACGAGCGCGGGGAGGGAGGCCTCCAGCTGCTCGCTCGCGGAGTCGCCGTCACGGCGGCCGGTGACGGTGCCGTCCTCGACCTTGACCTCGGAGAGCAGGGTGACCTGCGGGACGCCCAGGCGCTCGGCCAGGATCGCCGGGAGGACGGCCATGGTGCCGTCGGTCGAGGCCATGCCGGTGATGACCAGGTCGTAGCCGGCCTTCTCGATCGCCTTGGCGAGGACCAGCGAGGTGCCCATGACGTCGCTGCCGTGCAGGTCGTCGTCCTCGACGTGGATGGCCTTGTCGGCACCCATCGACAGCGCCTTGCGCAGCGCGTCCTTCGCGTCCTCGGGGCCCACCGTCAGGACGGTGATCTCCGCGTCGTCGGCCTCGTCGGCGATCTGCAGCGCCTGCTCGACGGCGTACTCGTCGAGCTCGGACAGCAGGCCGTCGACGTCGTCACGGTTGACGGTCAGGTCCTCGGTGAACTGCCGGTCGCCAGTGGCGTCGGGCACGTACTTCACACAGACAACGATCCTCAGGCTCACGCCGGCTCTCCTACCGCATCGTCATTTCTGGTACCGCCTTGTGCAGGCAGCATAGGCGCCATGTGGGGCGGATCCCGGTCGGGGCGGCCCGCGCTCCGAAGGGAATGTTACTCGTCAGTACAGCGTGGGTGGAGCCGGGTTGCAAGGCCGGTGAACTGTGACCTTGCCAACGCCACCCGAACCCGCCCGAGCAGGGACGATTCAGTCGCGCAACGCGTTGAAGCGTCCCTGGTGGTACAGCAGGGGTCGGCCTTCCCCCGCCGGGTCCCCGGCCACCGCCTCCGCGATGATCACCCGGTGCGCGCCGGCCGGCACCCGTGCCACGACGCGGCAGGCGAGCCACGCCAGGACGCCGTCCAGCACCGGGACCCCGTGCGGCCCCGGAGCCCACTCGGTGGCCGGGCCGAAGCGGTCGGCTCCGCTCCGGGCGAACAGGCCGGCCAGATCCGTCTGGTCCTCACCGAGTATGTGGACGCCGAGGTGCTCGGAGTCGCGTATCGCGGGCCAGCTGGAAGACCCGGTGCCGATGGTGAAAGACAGCAGCGGAGGGTCGGCGGAGACGGAGTTGAGCGACGTCGCGGTGAAGCCCACCGGACCCGCGCCGCCCACCGCGGTGATCACGGCCACTCCCGCGGCATGGCGGCGGAAGACCGAGCGCAGCAGCTCGGGCGAGCCGGGCAGGCCGGCGCCCGAGCGGGGCGACGGAACTGTCGGAGCCGTCATGAGGGGGTTCCCCGTCCGTAAAGCAGGAGTTCGTACCGCATGGCGTCAGCCTGGCGATCACCCGTGTACACAGTCAAGCCGCAACTGGCAGATGTAGGGCGCGTCACGCTGTGTGCGGGCGCGTGCACCGGCGCGGCGGCCGGGACCACGGCGGTCATACCGCGGCGCCCAGGGCCGCGATCACGTCCGCCTTGCGGGGCATCCCGGCCGCCCGCCGGACGATCCGGCCGCCGGCGTCCAGGACCAGCACGGTCGGGGTCGTCTCTATGCCGAGGGCCCGTACGAGATCGAGGTTCCGCTCGGCGTCGACCTCTATGTGGGCGACGCCCTCGACCATGCCTGCGACCTCGGCGAGGATCCGCCGGGTGGCCCGGCATGGCTGGCAGAAGGCGCTGGAGAACTGCACCAGGCTGGCCCGCTCCCCCGGCTCCGCACCCAGTTCCGCGGCGCCCAGCCGGCCGCCGCCCTCGTCCCCGCGCACCCGTCGCTCCCCTCGTCGCAGTCGTATCGGCACATCATCGCCGTACGCTCGTACGCACCATCGAGCGCCCGGCAGGCGCGCCGCATTCCCGGCGTGACGAGAATCTCTCCGGGCACGGGCGTCTGGGCTGGCCAGCAGCCCGCGTTTGGGGCACGATCCCCATGGCCGCGTAACCTACGCAGCCGTAACTTCCGGCCGGGAGCACCTCCCCAGGCAGAAAGCGGGGTCTCCCCACCATGGCTGAGCTCGTCTACCCTCCCGTGATCGGCGCCGCGCACGGGCTGTTCCGCGCGCTGGACATCCGGATCGACATGAAGGGCACCGAGAACATCCCGCGTACGGGCGGAGCGGTGCTGGTGTCCAACCACATCGGCTACCTCGACTTCATCTTCGCGGGGCTGACGGCGCGCCCCCAGAAGCGCCTGGTGCGCTTCATGGCGAAGGAGTCGGTGTTCCGGCACAAGGTGTCCGGTCCGCTGATGCGCGCGATGAAGCACATCCCGGTGGACCGCAAGCAGGGTGAGACGGCGTACCAGCACGCCCTGGACTCGCTGCGGGCGGGCGAGATCATCGGGGTGTTCCCGGAGGCCACGATCTCGCAGTCCTTCACGCTCAAGAGCTTCAAGTCGGGTGCCGCGCGCATGGCGCAGGAGGCCGGCGTCCCGCTGATCCCGGTGGCGCTGTGGGGCACCCAGCGGCTGTGGACCAAGGGCCGTCCGAAGAACCTCAAGCGCAGCCACATCCCGGTGACGATGCGGGTGGGCGAGCCGATGGACGCCCCGGCCGACCAGTACGCCGGCGCCATCACCCGCCGAGTGCGCGAGCGCGTGCAGGAGTTGCTGGACGCGGCGCAGCGCGCCTACCCCGCCCAGCCGAAGGGCGCCGAGGACTCCTGGTGGCTGCCGGCCCACCTGGGCGGCACCGCGCCGACTCCGGCCCAGGTCAAGGAAGCGGGCTGACCCGTCCGACCGCACGTGCAACGGCCCCGCGGTGCGGGGCCGTTGCTTCGCCGTGTCCGGGGTCAGTTGGGGTTGTCGGCGTGGGTCAGCGTCTCCCACGCCTCGAAGTGGTTCTCGGTGCCCGCCGGGCGCCGGCCCTCGGTGAGCTTGCGGGTGTTCTCCATGCTGACGCCCAGCCGCGTGTGCAGCGCGTTGTAGCCCACCTCGGTCGCCGGGCCGATGCCCTTGGCCAGAGTCCCGCCGCACAGCCAGGACGGCACCGCCTGGCCGAGTTCGTAGGCGGCGTGGAAGCCCAGCAGGTGCCGGAAGCGGTCCTTGAACTGCGGATAGAGGTCCCGGCCCTGGATGCGTGAGGTCTCGGCGACGTGCATGGTCGCCGCGATCCCCATGCCGGTGTGGCCGAAGTCCCGGCAGGTCTCCTGGGCGAGGCCGTCCACGAAGGTGCTCTGGCCGTGCCAGTAGTCGATCAGCTCGCTCTTCGTGTCGATGGTCGAACGCGGCGGGTAGAGCGGCTGCGCGCCGTCGGAGGCCAGGTAGAAGTAGGCGGGGACCCGGCCGAGGTAGATGTTCATCGCCTTGTCGTAGTTCGCCCGGTCGTCGAGGTGGACCGAGATGCCGACGGCGGCGTCCATCATGATCAGTTCCCAGTTGCCGTTGCTGTTCGGCTTCCCGCCGATCACCTCGGGCAGGTAGACCTCGCGCAGCATGGTGGCGAAGCGTCCCTGGTTCGGCCAGCCGCCGGCGTACGCGTGCTTGATGATCTCGGCGGCGCGCGGCCAGGTGGAGCCGGCCCAGCCGCTCTGCAGCGGCGCGTTGCTGTTGGTGTGGTCCTTGATCTTCGCGGACCAGGCGTCCATCAGGTCGATCGACTTCTTCGCGTACCTGGTGTCGCCGGAGACGTACCAGGCGAGCGCGTCGGTGTACGCGGCGATGGCGTCCTCGCGCTCGTCGGAGCAGCCGATGTCCGGGTTGGAGTACGAGCCGCACTCCACGACGGCCCTCGGCTTGGGCGTGCGCGACAGCGAGGCGTACTTGCTCGCGGCCATGGCGTCGAACGCGCCCTTCCAGGGCTGGCGGCCCGCCTGCACCTGCGTGCGTACGAAATCCAGCTGGGCGCGGCTGTTGAGGACTCCGGGGTGGGCGAACCCGGCGGAGGCGGCGGTCTGCCGGTCGGCGCTCGGGGCCCCGTGGGGAGGGCCGGCGTGTGCGGCGGGGGCGAGGGCCGCTGCCAGGCCCAGGCCGAGGGTGGCGAGCGCGGTGACTCCGTGGCGCATGGAGAGCCTTCCGGTCGGAGGTGGGGGGAACGGGGACTTCCTGCCGCCGAAAATACTCATGGGCATGCCAAGTTGACAACGTTGTCCGACAGGAAACTTTCCTATTGACGAAGCCCGCCACGATGCGACCTTTTCGCCTTACTGTTCGATGCATACGTCGGGGAGGGGCACGGGGATGCAGGGGTTCGGGCGGTATCTGGCGGCCGCACTGGCCGCGCGGTTCGCCTCCGAAGGGATGGGCATGGCCGTCGTGCTGCTCGCCCTGGAGCGCACCGGCAGCCCGGCGCACGGGGCCTTCGTGCTGACCGCCTGGCTGGCCCCGCACGTACTGGCGGCTCCGCTCGCGGGAGCGGCCGCGGCCCGGGCGCAGCGGCCCCGGCTGTTCCACGTCGGCTCGCTCGTCGGGTTCACGGCCGCCGCGGGGACGTTGGCCGTGCTGCTGGGCCGGGCCCCGGCGCCGCTGGTGCTCGCGGTGGCGGTGGCCGGGGGCAGTTGCGGGCCGATGGTGACGGGCGGCATGTCCAGCCTGGTCGCGGGCCTGGTGCCGGCCGGAGCCGGGCGTGACCGGGCGTACAGCTGGGACGCGTCGACCTACAACGCCGCCGCGGTCACCGCCCCGGCGGCGGTCAGCCTGATCGCGGCGCTGCTTTCGGCCGGACCCGCGATGGCGCTGCTCGCCCTGGCGGGAGCCGCGGCCGCGGTACTGGCCGCGACCCTCCCGTACGGGAACCCGGGCGCGGGTCCGCACCCCGGTGCCCCCCGCGCCGGGCTCGGGGCAGGGCTCGCCGCGCTGTGGCGGATCCACGAGCTGCGGGCGATCACTTCGGCGACGACCCTGGCCTTCGTCGGCATCGGCTCGCTCACCACCACCTCGGTACTGCTGGCCACCCGGCTCGGCAGTCCGGGCGCGGGGGGCGTGCTCATGACGGCCTTCGCGGTGGGCGCGCTGGTCGGCACCCTGACGCTGGGCCGGATCACGGCCGTGCCGCCGGGCCGCCTCGCCCGCTGGGCCATGGCCGGGACCGGAGTGGCCCTGGCCGGGGCCGCGTTCACCCCGTCGCTGCCGGTCGGCGCCGCACTGTTCGCCGCCGCGGGGGTGTGCGACGGGCCGATCCTGACGGCCACCCTGCGCATCCGGTCGCAGTACGCCCCGGACGCGGTACGGACCCAGGTGTTCACGCTCGGCGCGGGGCTCAAGGTCACGGCCGCCTCGCTCGGGGCGGCCCTCGTGGGGCTCGCGGCCGACGCGCCGCCGCGGGCGCTGCTGGTCGGGATCTCCGTGGCCCTGCTGGCGGCGGCCCTGCTGCACGCGCTGGTGGCGGCGCGGGGGCCCGTAGCGGCCACGACAGCGGCCTCTGCAGCGGCTTCTACAGCGGCCACGGCCGCTACAGAGCCGTCGGGAGACGGCGCCAGAGCTCCGGCCGGTCCGCGGACTCCCGCAGGGCCTTGAGCGTGGCGGGGTGCGCGGCCGCGTACACCTCGGGATAGTCGATCTCGCCCCGCTCCGGCCGCACGGGGAAGGCGAGTTGCTCCCGCTCCAGGTCGAACCGGGCGTCCACGCCCGGCTTGTTGCCCCGCGGGTCCACGCGGGACCAGCGCTCGCCGCCGGGCAGGCGGACCGCGACGAGGCCGTGCACCACGTGGCCGGTGCTCTGGTCGTCGCCGAGGGTCAGGCGCTGGTAGCACAGGCCGGCCGGGATGCCCTGGGCGCGCAGCAGGGCGACGAGGGCGTGGGACTTGGCGAGGCAGATGCCGTTGCGGGTGCTCAGCACGTCCGAGGCGCGCCAGGCGACGCGTGGGTCGCCCGAGTCCGCGGAGTGCGGGATGACGTCGCGGACGAACTCGAAGGCTGCCTTGGCGTATGAATATGCGTCGCCGGTGGCGGACCACAGGCCGTCGGCAGTCTCCTGGACCAGGGGGTGCCAGTGGTCCACCACGTCGTCCGACGCCAAATAGGCATGAATGTCTGGGTTCTGCTGGGTCAGCTGCATGGGTCCGGAGCATAGCTATGCCCCCGACCGTAGATCAATAGATTTACGGTCGGGGGCATAGCTATGCGATCGCGGAAGCTGGCGGGCTAGCGGGTCAGCTCTTCCTTCAGCGCCTGGAGGAAGCCGTCCACGTCCTCTTCCTGGGTGTCGAAGCCGCACATCCAGCGGACGTCACCGGCGACCTCGTCCCAGAAGTAGAAGCGGAAACGCTTCTGCAGCCGCCGCGACACCTCGTGCGGCAGGCGCGCGAACACCGCGTTCGCCTGCACCGGGTAGAGGATCTCCACCCCGTCCGTCTCCCGGACCCCCGCCGCGAGCCGCTGCGCCATCGCGTTGGCGTGCCGGGCGTTGCGCAGCCACAGGTCCTTCGCGAGCAGCGCCTCCAACTGCACCGACACGAAACGCATCTTGGACGGGAGCTGCATCGACATCTTGCGGATGTGCTTCATCTGCCGGACCGCGTCCGGGTTGAGCACCACCACGGCCTCGCCGAACATCATGCCGTTCTTGGTGCCGCCGTACGACAGCACGTCCACGCCGACCGTGTTCGTGAAAGTGCGCATCGGCACGTCGAGCGAGGCCGCGGCGTTGGCTATCCGGGCCCCGTCGAGGTGGACCTTCATGCCCTTGCCGTGGGCGTGCTCGCAGATCGCCCGGATCTCGTCCGGGGTGTAGACCGTGCCCAGCTCGGTGTTCTGGGTGATCGACACGACCTGCGGCATCGCCCGGTGCTCGTCCTCCCAGCCCCACGCCTGCCGGTCGATGAGCTCGGGGGTGAGCTTGCCGTCCGGGGTCGGGACGGTGAGCAGCTTGAGGCCCGCCATCCGCTCCGGCGCGCCGCCCTCGTCGACGTTGATGTGCGCCGTCTCGGCGCAGATCACCGCGCCCCAGCGGTCGGTCAGGGCCTGGAGGGCCGTGACGTTCGCGCCGGTGCCGTTGAAGACCGGGTAGGCCTCGGCGTACGGGCCGAAGTGACTGCGGATGATCTTCTGCAGATGCTCGGTGTACTCGTCCTCGCCGTAGGCGACCTGGTGGCCGCCGTTGGCCAGCGCGACGGCCTCCAGGATCTCCGGGTGGACCCCCGCGTAGTTGTCGCTCGCGAAGCCGCGCACCGCCGGATCGTGGTGCCGGCGGGCGTCGGTCTTCGCGGTAGCGGTCCTCACGGTTGCGGAGTGAGCCACAGACGCTGTCCGTTCACATCGGGTGCGGGCCGCTCCCAGACGCCGGCGATGGCCTCGGCCAGCTCCTTGACGTCGGTGAAGCCCGCGAACTTCGCATTGGGACGCTCGGCGCGCATCGCGTCGTGCACCAGTGCCTTGATGATCAGGATCGCAGCCGCGGCGCCGGGACCCTCCTCGCCCCCCGCCTTGCGGAAGGAGTCGGCCATGGCGAGCGTCCAGGCCTCGGCGGCCGCCTTGCCCGCGTTGTACGCGGCGTTGTTGGCGACCGGCTTGTGCGCGCCGGACTGGCTGATCAGGACGTACCGGCCGCGGTCGCTGCGCAGCAGCCCGTCGTGGAAGGCGAGCGAGGTGTGCTGGACGGTGCGGATGAGGAGCTTCTCCAGGAAGTCCCAGTCCGCGAGGTCGGTGTCGGTGAACGAGCTGCTGCCCCGCCACCCGCCGACGAGGTGCACGACCCCGTCGACGTGCCCGAACTCCTTCTCGGTCTGCTCGGCCCAGGCCTTGGTGGCCGCCAGGTCGAGCAGGTCGACGGTGTCACCGGTGATGGTGGCGCCGCCGTGCGCGTAGCGCGCCGCGTCCACGGCCTCCGCGAGGCGTCCCGCGTCGGCGTCGGACGCGACCACCACCGCGCCCGCCTCGGCGAGGCGGAGCAGGGTGGCGCGGCCCGCGGGCCCGCCGGCCCCGGCCACCGCCACCACCGCGCCGTGAAGCTTGCCGTTGCCGTTCGAGGAGCCGTTCATCTGTGCAGCCTCCTGGGGAGAAACGCTCACGCGGCGACCTGCGCTGCGTTCTCGGCGTCCGCGTTGTGGGCCGTGATGCCCCGGGTCGAGGCGATCACGCCCTTGAGCTTCTTGGCGAGGGCCTCATAGAACATGCTGAGCGGAAACTCGTCCGCAAGCACGTCGTCCACGAGCTTGCGCGGGGGCTGCGTCATGTCGAGGGCGTCGGGGCCCTTGGCCCACTTGGATCCCGGGTGCGGGGCGAGGTAGGTGGAGACCAGCTCGTACGCCTTGAACCAGTGGACGAGCTTCGGGCGGTCGATACCGGCCCGGTAGAGGTCCTCGATCTCGGCGCAGAGCTGGTTGGTGACCTGCGGGGCCCGCATCCAGTC
This sequence comes from Streptomyces sp. NPDC060028, assembly GCF_042736725.1. Classification (NCBI taxonomy): domain Bacteria; kingdom Bacillati; phylum Actinomycetota; class Actinomycetes; order Kitasatosporales; family Streptomycetaceae; genus Streptomyces; species Streptomyces sp. NPDC060028. The sequence goes on from NZ_JBHWVJ010000007.1 coordinate 156,209, forward strand.
GATCTTCAGCTTGTTGTCCGTCCAGCGTACGACGTCGTGCTTGTGGAGGTACGCGAAGAGGAGCTGGCCGCCGAGGCCGTCGTAGTTGCGGTTGCGGTCGCCGGAGACCGGGAAGCGGAACATCCGGTCGAAGAGGACGGCGTACTGCACGTCACGGCCGTGCTCGTTGCCCTCGGACTCGAGCTTCACGGCCTCCTTGAAGGCGGTGAGGTCGCAGCGCAGCTCTTCCAGGCCGTACATCCAGAACGGCTGGCGCTGCTTGATCATGAAGGGGTCGAAGGGCAGGTCGCCGTGGCTGTGGGTGCGGTCGTGGACCATGTCCCACAGGACGAAGGCCTTCTCGCAGCGCTCCTGGTCCTCGACCATGGCGGCGATGTCCTCGGGCAGCTCGATGCCCAGGATGTCCACGGCGGCCGCGGTGACCTTGCGGTAGCGGGCGGCCTCGCGGTCGCAGAAGATGCCGCCCCACGTGAAGCGCTCAGGGGCCTCGCGCACGGCGATGGTCTCCGGGAAGAGCACGGCGGAGTTGGTGTCGTAACCCGGGGTGAAGTCCTCGAAGGTGATGCCGAGGAAGAGCGGGTTGTCGTACCGGGTGCGCTCCAGCTCGGAGAGCCACTCGGGCCACACCATCTTCAGCGCGACGGCCTCCAGATTGCGGTCCGGGTTGCCGTTCTGCGTGTACATGGGGAAGACGACGAGGTGCTGGAGCCCGTCGATCCGCTCGGCGGCCGGCTGGAAGGCCAGCAGCGAGTCCAGGAAGTCCGGCACGCGGAAGCCGTCCGCCGCCCACTTGCGCAGGTCGGCGACGAGCGCCTGGTGGTACGCGGTGGCGTGCGGGAGCAGCGGGGAGAGCGTCTCGACCGCGTCGATCACCCGCTCCACAGCGGCCTCGGCGGCGGCCAGGGCGGGAGCGCCCTCGGCCTCGAGGTCGATGGAGCCGTCCTTGGACTGCCAGGGGCGGATCTCCTCCACGGCGGCCTTGAGCGCGGGCCACGCGGGGTGGTCCACCACCCGCGCATCGGCGGATATCACGGTACCGCCGGCACCCGGCACAAGAGTTTCCGTCATGTCACTTCCTCCACAGGAGAACCTCACGTCGAGACAGCGTAAGCATGTGAGGCTCTCCCACTCAAGAGGCAGCACGGGAAATTATCCTGCGCTACCCCCTTGTCCACCGGAAGTCTTCCCGTACATCAGGGTGGAAGCGATTACTCCGCCCAATTTCTCCAAAGCCCGCCGGGCGGGCGGGAGTACGGCCGCCAGAGCGAGGAATCCGTGGCACATCCCGGGGTGGCCGTCCAGGGCGGAAGGAACTCCGCTCTCGATCAGCCGGTAGTGGTACGTCTCACCCTCGTCCCGCAGCGGATCGCACCCGGCGACCAGCACGTGGGCGGGCGGCAGCCCGCTCAGGTCGGCCGCGAGCGGGGAGGCGAGCGGGTCGCGGCCGTCGCCGCCGGGGCCCAGGTACTGCTCCCAGAACCAGCGCATGTGCGCGGCGGTCAGGAAGTAGCCGCTGCCGTCGCGGCGGTACGACTCGGTGTCCTGGCCCGCGTCCAGCACGGGGTAGAGCAGCAGCTGGAGCGCGACCGCCGGTCCCCCGTGGTCCCGGGCCAGCAGCAGCGAGGCGGCGGCGAGGTTCGCGCCGGCGCTGTCCCCGGCGACCACCAGCGCGGCCGGGTCGCCGCCCAGCTCGGCCAGGTGCGCGCCGGCCCAGCACAGGGCGGCGTACGCGTCCAGTGCGGCGGCGGGGAAGCGGGCCTCCGGGGCGCGGCGGTAGTCGACGGAGACGAAGACCGCGCCGGAGGCCCGGCAGAGCTCCCGGACGAGGGTGTCGTGGCTGTCGAGGTCGCACAGGACCCAGCCGCCGCCGTGGCAGTACACCACGGTCGGCCGGGGTCCCGGCCGGCGCCGCGGGTCGGGGCGGTAGATCCGTACCGGGACCGGCGGCGCCCCGGCGGGCCCGGGGACCTCGCGGTCCTGCACGGCGCCCACGGCGGGCGGCGGGCCGGGCGGCGCGCCCG